>CAYJGA010000241.1:0-3731 GCA_964369255.1 uncultured Desulfovibrionaceae bacterium | reverse complement strand
GCATGGGCTTCTTCCTACGTCGCTTGGCGACTGTTTGCCCCACCACTTTGCCCCATCAAAGAAAAAGGGGGGAAAGTGCCGAGGTTTTTCACCCAATACAGAAGTTTTGACTTCAGAAAAAAGAAAAAGGTTACAGCCATTTAGCTATAACCCATTACTTGTTTCTTGGTGCCGAGGGCGGGACTCGAACCCGCACAGCTGTTGCCACTACCCCCTCAAGATAGCGTGTCTACCAGTTCCACCACCTCGGCACAAGGGGAGTTATATAAAACTCCAAGAAACCTTGCAAGTCTTTTTTTTGATGTTCAGTAAAATATAGATACATTTCATCATTAATCTGTTTATATACTATAAAATCAATATATAAGAAGTTTTCCTGTGAAGTGATAAAAAAGACACTCATTTTTGGGCATAATCATTTAAAATGATCATAATCTTTGAACGCATAGGCAGTAGAGCAGGATACAAAGGGGAAAGAATTTACGATTGGTATCTATCGCCGATTGGCGCATGCAAAACGCATACGCACAAGCAGCTCATTCGTATAAATTGCCAAAATTCAACGCAAACCTATCTGTGTGGTACGCCATATACAACATTGAAACAGCTGGAGTATGGCAAAACACCCAAGGCTCAAGCGTCTAGGAAGGCAGAAGGCCTATGCGCATTTTCATACGCATAATACGCTCGTATGATTGACGAATACGCTCTTCGGAAATAATTCCCTCGCGCACAAGATCCATGATATATTTGTGCATGATGCGGGCAATATCTGCATCAAAAACGAGGTTATTGCCGCACACAAGAATGTCCACGCCCGCCTCGATGGCACGGCGTACAGCCTCCCGCGTGGAAAAATGCTGTGTGACGGCCTCCATCTGCATGTCATCGCTCACCACGAGCCCATCCCATTGCAAGCGCTCACGCAAAACTTTTGTGATGATATTGGCGGAGAGTGTCGCAGGATATGTGCCATCAAAGCCTGTGTGAAAAAGATGACCGGTCATAATCATAAGAGGGATATGCGGTCGATTTTCAGGCAAGTAAGGGATGAGTTCCGCCTCTGTCCATGTGTGTGTTACGTCGGTGATGCCATAGTGGGTGTCTGTCACAGCGCTCCCATGACCGGGGAAGTGTTTGTAGGTAGCAATGACATTGTGCGCGGCAAGACCCTCCGCAAAGGCGCGAGCATGTCGCACCACTTCGTGCGGTCTTGCGGAAAATGCGCGCCCACGCTTGCCAATGGCAGGGCTTTTTGAATTGACATTCACATCCACTGAAGGAGCAAAGTTTATATTAAAACCGAGGGAATGGAGCAATTCGCCTGTTTTCTCCCCCCAAATGCGCGTCTCTTCCGGACTTCTGCGCCCCATACGGTGGGCGGAGGGCAAGTCAAAGGGCGTCCCGTGTTCAGGGCGCAAGCGACGCACCGCCCCACCCTCTTGGTCGACAGCAATAAAAAGAGGCGTAGGCGCGGCAGCTTGCATCAGGCGTATCAAGGCCGCCACTTGCTCCAAGGATGACACATTACGACGCTCCGATTTACGAATGACGTCGTAATTAAAAAGGACAAGACCGCCCACCAGACCACGACGGATGGCGTCGAGCACTTCCGGCATATTACCTTCGGCGGCATTGTCGATACCGCGAAAACCCACCATTATCATTTGGCCGGCCATATGCTCCACGCTCACATTGCTATTCACAGCAGCGCTCACAGAGGCGCTCTCAGCACCGGACGGGGAAGCAGAAAAAGCAGCACATACCCACACAAGCTGCACAGCAATCAAACATGTCATGACAACAAGGGAGATATTTCGCATACTCAATCCTTCACAAGGCAATAATATTTATGGGGCAAAAAAATTCGGGGCACAGTATAAAGGACAATCTTCATATCCAACACCCATGACGCACGCTGGACATAATAAATATCATATTCCAACTTACGACGCGCGTCTTCCACAGAAGCGCCATAAGGATAGGATATTTGTGCAAGTCCTGTCAGTCCCGGTCGCACTGCGTGACGGATATTATAATAAAGGATGCATTTTTGCAAGTGCCCCACAAACTCCACTCGTTCCGGGCGCGGCCCCACAAAGCACATGTCGCCGCACACAATATTCCACAACTGTGGCAGCTCATCCATATGCCAGCGCCGCAAATACGCGCCCACACGCGTCACACGTCTGTCATGCGGCTTTGCCCACACAACCCCGTTGCGCTCTGCGTCCGCGTACATGGAGCGGAATTTATACAGCGTAAAAACTCGCCCACGTAAGCCTACGCGCTGTTGACGATACAAGCACGAACCGCGAGAATCCACGCGCACGCACAGTCCCACGCACAGCAAGATTGGCAAGAGCAGCACAAGGCAACACGCCGCCGCCATACGCGCAAATAAACGCCCCCACCCTGAGCGGCGCCTGTGTATGTCTGCAATATGGTTCGGGCAAATTTTCACAAAAGCTCCATATGTCCTACGAGCCGTTGCGCCACTCTGTGCGCGTCAAAGAGATTTTCAGCCATACGCCTGCCCTCTGCGCCCATGCGCGGTGCTAAGCTTTCATCTAAAATAAAACGCTCCATGGCGTCTGCAAGCGATGCAGTTCGCGCGGGCATCTGCCTCTCAAAAGGGATGATAAAGCCATTGACCCCATGGCGCACCACGTCGCGACAGCCGGGCACATCCGTCACCAGCGCCGCGCGCCCCACGCTCATGCCTTCTAAGATCGCGCACGGCGCCCCTTCGCGCCACGACGGCAACACGAGCACGCTGGCGGCCCGCAAGAAGGGACGCACGTCCGCAACATATCCTAAATATTCCACATGACCCTCCGTATGCCATGCCTTCACCGTCGCCATGTCAATGCCCCCACACTCCGGCGCTCCCAAGAGCTGAAAGCGCGCGTGTGGATGCTTTTGTCGCAGCAGTCGCGCCGCTTCCACAAATTCCACGATGCCCTTGGATGCCAGTAAACGCCCAACGAGTAAGAACGTCGGACGTGTACACATCCAACTTTCATAAGGCGTACAGGCAAAGTGCGCTGTATCCACACCTGTGCCACGACACAGCACAGCGTCGCCCGTAAATATGCGTCTATGCGCGAAGAAGTTGCGGTCGTCTGTATTTTGAAAAAATACAGTGCTCGCACCCTTGAGGGCATGGCGATAGAGTCGCGAAACAGTCCATTGTAGCACACCTGCTCGCTCAAAGCATGCGCCTAAACCCATGATGCAGGCATAAAAGCGTGGCTGGGGCAAAGTTTGAGGCAAAATCTGGGGCAAAGTCTGGGGCAAGAAAAGCCTGCGCACAAGTCCGCAATAAACAACAGGTTTTACCGTATACGCAAATACGACATCCGGCTGTTCTTCGCGCAAAATACGCCACAACGCACGCAAGGACGCCCATTCACGACGCGGATGCAGGCCACGGCGCTCTAAGGGATAGACACGCACGCCGTCGCACAGCGCCTCAAGCTGCGCGTGTTCCTGTTCGCTCCCGTCAAGCGTCGCATCAGCATGGGGCACACAGCACAGCACCTTGTGTCCTGCTTTGCGCATGACAGCTAGGAGCGGCGCCCACCACATGCGCATGGCTCGCGCCTCATTGCCCACAACACATACTTTCATAATCATTTTTTCCACGGCAGTCTGGTATCTTGTAAGGTCTGAAACCAGCTGTTTAGATAGACAATCGGCGCTTTCGGATGGGAAACTCAAAAAAACAT
>CAYJGA010000240.1:0-3757 GCA_964369255.1 uncultured Desulfovibrionaceae bacterium | reverse complement strand
CCCTTCAAAAAAATCTCTTTAATACACATCCCCCAAAATCCTGTCCACCATGATGGCAGCGGCGGCGCGGACGGAGAGGTGGTTGTAATCGCTGAGAAAGCATAGTGGGCGCAAAACATCGTGGCACATGTCGAGCGCTTCCGGTGCAAGGCCGTGACCCGTGCCAAGGAGTAAGAGCGCAGGTTGCGTGCGCAGGCATTCCCGCGCGGCCTCGAAATGAAGGGCGGGCTTTGTTGTGTTGTCCACTCCTGCGTGTTCTGATTTTCTCTCTGGTTCTCTCGCTGATTCTCTCTCTGATTTTCTCATTGCTCTTCGTGTTGTCCATTGCGCGGAACTTGCCCACATTCGCGGATGTGTGCCCGTGCGCGTACTCATATGAGCACAGGCCTCTTCAATGCTACGCACAGGCCGCACGAGGCGCAGCGCCTCGGCTCTGTCGCTGTGCCGCGGAGTATCTTGCACCCAATGGCGCAAAATGCCGTCGAGAATGTCGAGCTGGTCTTGCATGGGCATAACCACATAGAACTGCGCAAGCCCGTAAGTGCGACAGGTACGAGCAATGTCGTGGATATCAAGGTTTGTGAGCGACGATGTGCCCGCCCGATGCCCCTCAAGAACGACAGGATGATGGACAAGGGCGATGGAAAGATTGCGCCCCAAACGCGTGCGCGTTTGATTGTGCAAATGAGATGCGTCAGCGGCGGTGAGCTGTGCGGTGTCGAGCAAGTCCGGACGTCGTTGCAAGGTTATATCAAGAGCGGCTTCGCGACGCCAACTATGGATGGCTTTGTGGTTGCCACCGGAAAGGACGTCGGGCACAGTATGCCCTTCAAAGGTCTCCGGCCTCGTATAATGCGGATATTCTAACAGTCCTGAGGAAAAGCTCTCTTCGGTGCCCGACGCCTCCTTACCCATAAAACCGGGGACAAGACGCGCCACGGCCTCCATAATGGCAAGGGCGGGCACCTCGCCGCCGTTCAGCACAGCATCCCCCATACTCACATATTCCACAGGGAGAATATGCTCAAGCCGCGCGTCAAAACCTTCGTAGCGCCCGCACACAAGGGTGCAGCTCTCGTCCTGCGCCAGCTCCTGCGCCATGCTTTGCGTAAATGGCGTGCCTGCGGGCGACATCACAAGTATGCGTCCGCGCCGCCTGTCTTGTCTGTCCTGTTTGTGCTGCTCGTTTTTTTTGACATATTCGTCATGCTCCGCCTGAGAAATATCTCGGAGCGTCTTCACCAATGGCTCAAGCATAAGCACCATGCCGGGGCCGCCGCCATAGGGTCGGTCATCCACAGCGCGATGTACGCCGTGCCCGTGGTCGCGCGGATTGTGGACACTCACGCGCACAATGCCCCGCTCCTGCGCCTTTTGCATGAGCGCTGTGTGCAAAGGGGATGTAAAAAACTCCGGAAAAAGCGAAACTATATGAAAATGCATCTCATTTCCTCTGCATATGTGAACAGAACACAGATGCGCAGGAGAGCCCCTTAGTGCGTGTGTTCCTCATGTTTGTCGTGTTCGACGTGTTCGTCGTGTTCGTCGTGATTGTGGCCGTCGTGCGTCTGCGCGTCGTGATTGTGCGCGTCGTGATTGTGCTCTTCACAATCATGCCCGTCATGCTCGTGCATTTCTTGCTCATGCACATGCTCATGCCCGTGAAAATCAAAGCCCATGGCCTCCAAGAAGGGATGCGCCACAAGCACGAAAGCAAGGCATGCCACAAGCACGGCTACAATGCAGCGCGGCACACGCAAGGTGGCGCTTGTGCTGCATGTCAATTTATGCAGCGGTTGCGCAAGCAAACCCATGAGAAGGAGGGGCAGCGTATGACCAATGGCAAAGGCCGCATTGAGACCCAAAAGCAAGGCGAAACTCTGCTTCTGCGCGAAAAGCAATATGGGCGACAAGAACACAAGGACGCATGTGCCCGAAAGCAAGCCATACACCCCGCCCATGCCCACAAAGCCTGCACTGTACTTTGTCATAGATTGCATCACTGTGTCAAATCGCCCTGCGCCCTGCGACATGATATGCAGTGGAGCATGCGACGCAGTGGACGTATGATCGCCACAATGGGTGCAATGATTTTTACGTAATAATCGCCAGCTCATGACAAAGAAGAGAATGCCAAAGGGCACTGTCCAATAATGACCTAAAATATCGAGCTGATAGCTAAAAAGACAGAGTACAAGCCCAATGACAAACAAGGCCACGACATGCCCCAACATAAAGGCAGGAATGACTTTCTTTATTCCGACCTGCACCACCTGCGGCGTCGCAAACAAGGACAGCGCCGCAAAGTGGCAGGGCGACAAAGCCACACTGAACAAGCCCCACAAAAAGCATATGCCAACAGCATAGAGCGCGTTCACTTGTAACCAGTAGCTCATTGCCTGTATAATTTCTTCAATCATAAAAATTTTCTCCACTCAAGAGTATTTCTGACCGTTTTGATAATTCAATTCAAAGCACATGTCAAGAAGAGCTTGATATAAAAGAAAAATATATATTTTCATTTTTTTTCGGGTTTTTCTTGACAACGATTTTCAATTTCTATATTTTTCCCTTTGTGAGCGTCCTCTTTCGCGCGCGCGTCTTCATGCTTCTTGAGGAAAAAAGACGCTTAGGCAGCGGTGCCAGTCATCGCGCCGGGCAGTGTGGCAGGCCAAGCGCACAAGAATACGTTCACACCCTGTCCCTTTTTCACGAGGAAGGGCACATATTGCACAAAGCAAAAGGAGAAAAAAGGTATGAAAAGAAAACTTATGACACTCATGTTGGCAGGCGCCATGGTATGGGGCAGCGTCACAGGCGCACAAGCCGTTGATTTCAAAGCAAGCGGCGAATGGTTCATGGGCTATGGCGTGAGCGACAGCACCTTTGCCAAGAATGAGGATGGCAGTGGCAGCGGGAGGGATACGTTCAAAGCTCAGCAACGCCTGCGCCTGCAATTGGAAGCCATCGTGTCCGAAAGCCTGTCCGGCACCTTCCAAGTAGAAATCGGTAATACAAGATGGGGCGACAGCACGACTGAAAACAGCGGCGGTGCTCTTGGCGCTGACGGTCGCATCATCACCATGCGTTCTGCCTATATCGACTGGTTCGTTCCCAACACAGAGTTGCAGTTCCGCATGGGTATGCAAGGCTTGGCAACACCAAGCGTCGCCGGTGGCTCTGCCGTCCTTGACGACCAAGTGGCCGCCGTTGTTGCGTCTTATCAAATCAATGACAATGCCGCTGTGACCGCATTCTGGGCGCGCCCTTTTAATGATAACTATGGCGGCGGTGCTGCTGTGGGTGGCAATGATTATTCTGCAAACTACCTTGATAATGTGGATGTATTCGCTTTGTCAGTCCCCTTGAGCTTTGACGGATTTGATATTACGCCTTGGGTTGCCTATACCACTGTCGGTAAAAATTCTACCTATATAGGTGAATTGAATGAAGTTATTGCCCCTGTCGGTTATAACCAGCTCGATCAACGAGGTAGCGCCCCCTATGCGTCAGTATTTTTTGTGGGCTTGCCCATTGCCATCACAGCCGCAGACCCTTTCAACTTTGAGCTTGATTTGAACTATGGTTCTACCACAGGATTGGGCGATTCAACAGGTTTAGGTGATGGCAACGTCAGCTCCAACCGCAGTGGTTTTGTTATCAAAGGTCTTGCAGAATACAGCATGGATTGGGGGCGTCCCGGTCTGTTTGCGTGGTACGGATCCGGTGATGACGGCAATATCGAAAACCGTTCCGA
>CAYJGA010000239.1:0-3775 GCA_964369255.1 uncultured Desulfovibrionaceae bacterium | reverse complement strand
TGACCACGGAGTTTGAGCTCGGCGAAGCTGGATTGACTGCGGACGCAGACACAAATGAAGACGGCTCCACCACAGACGCAAGTGTCACAGTAAGCAAGGACGATTGGCTGGGTGACAAAAACACCGCCCCCGAAGGCACCTATGACGTCACCGTCGGCACTGCGGTCGTAGGCACTGCCACTGTGGGTAAGGATGGCAGCATCACTGTGACCCTCACGGACGCCGCCGACCATGGCAGCGACGGAAGCGCGACAGACGCAAGTGTCACGGGCAAGGTCACCGTCGCTATTCTTGATGAGCTTGGCAACACGCACGACGTCACCCTTGATGTGACCGTGAAGGATTCGGCGCCCGTGCTTGAGAACTTCACCACCCTTGTCCGCCTTACTGAAGGTAGCCTGCGCACAGGTGCCTTTGATGTGGACTTTGGCGCCGACGGTCAGGCCACGACCCATGCTTTTAGTGTCGAAAACTCTACCTATGTTGCCGGCAAGGGCTGGGCAGTGGACGGCGGCTATGTGAACTTTTACGCAGGTAACAGGTATTACTTTAAAGCAAATCCGGACGCCCCCGAGGGTGCAACATCTACGTTCACCCTTGTGGCCACCGACGCCGACGGCGATACTGTCAAGCAAGAAGTGTCTCTCAGCATTACACAATCTGCGGCACCTGTTCTCACTGACACCGAGGTGACCGTGAGTGAAGCAGGTTTGCAACAAGGCACCGGTTCAGACGATATAGGCGCAAGCATACGAGTAGACAAGGCCGACTGGCTTGGAACGAACAATTCTGCCCCCGAGGGCACATATGACGTGAAAGTTGGCGATGTCGTCGTGGGCACAGCCACAGTGAACAGAGACGGCAGCCTTTCCGTGCAACTGACAGACAACGCACAGCACGGCACCCAAGGCAGTACAACAGGCGAATCCCTCGCAACACAAGTCACCGTTACTGTCTTTGATAAAGATGGCAATAGCCATGATGTGACTCTTGATGTCAACATTCAAGACGATGCGCCGGAAGCAGTGAAAAATATTGAGACTACCACTGAATCCGACGTTGCAGTCACACTTGTGCGCATAGACTTTGGCGCCGATGATGGCGACGGCAAAAGTATTACTTTTGATGATGGCAGTACATTCACCTTTGAAAACGGCACGTGGATTGGCTCTGAGGGCGGCACGGTAAGCTTCAGCGAACCAGACGCTTTTGGGAATGTTATGACGACACTCACAGGAGCTGACGGGACGCAACTCAGCAATTATGCCGACCCAAGCAGCACAAACCCCAACCCCGTTTGGATTGCCAAGGTGCCGGGTGTTCCTGAAAATGGCACCAAAACAGAGAGCTTTACGCTGAAAGATGCCGATGGCGACACCACAAGTTTTGACATTACAGCAACGCAAAGCCCCGATGATGGCTCAAGTAACATTGTGGGTCTTGACGGCACAGCCGCACAGCTTACCCCCGGTCAGGACTACAACATTGCCTTTATCCTCGACGCCTCCGGTTCCATGTATCACGATAGCTACAACGACATAAAAGGAACTGTGAAAGAAGGGGAAGGTGGGAATATTGTGCAGGCCAATGATGAACTCAGCAGGTTTGGGCAATCGCTCGAAACTATTTATGATTTCATCGAGACCACACTCTTTCCGCATGGTACTAGCGAACTTGGCGGCAATGTAAATATGTTGTTGACGACGTTCTGGGGATATTCACAGGGAGTGGGGCATTCGAATGTCAATGATCCAAATGACGGCGTGGATGTTGTATTGACTTTCAGTGCAGGCCTCAGCGAAGTTGACTTAAAAGCCGATATACTCGATCAGCTTATAGCGCTTTATGATAGCCAAGTGAGAGGTGATACTGACGGCTCAAGTCTTGATGGCAGTGACGCAGGCTTCCATTGGGGAACATGCTATGGCAAGGGTTTTAATTCGGCCGCAGACTGGTTCAACAGTTTGAGCGATGGCGGGACGAATGAAGTGTTCTTCTTGTCTGACGGCGTCCCTTCAACAGGCGAAATAGGTCGAGAGGAAGCCTTTTTAGAGCTGGAAAAATCCATAGGACTCAAGGATGAGCATGGGAATATCATTGAAGGTTCAGACTCTAAAATTCATGCCATCGGCATAGGTTCTGGCGTGAATAAGGCAACACTGGATGTTTTTGATTCTGACGGCGACGCCACCGTCGTCACTGACGCCAACATCAAAGATATGTTCAAACCCACAGCGGGCGAAACGAGCACCACCGCACTCTCCTCCAGCATAGGTATTACCGCTGCGGGTGATGACGTCGTCCTCGGCGGCATAAGCGCAGACGTACTCAAGGCTGCCTTGGAAAGCATGGTAGGCGGCGAGGTGAGCGATAAGACTCTCATCGAGTATATGCAAAACCATCCGGAATGGATTTTGGATCAAGAGATTGCCGGCACGCAAGT
The DNA here is from genome assembly GCA_964369255.1 of uncultured Desulfovibrionaceae bacterium. Taxonomy (GTDB): domain Bacteria; phylum Desulfobacterota; class Desulfovibrionia; order Desulfovibrionales; family Desulfovibrionaceae; genus CAYJAD01. The sequence continues at coordinate 1,332 of CAYJGA010000239.1, read as the reverse complement.
CGATGACCCCGACCTTCTCTTGACCGCCGCCGGTGATGACTTAGTGTACGGTCAAGGCGGCGATGATATGATCCTCGGCGATGGTGACGCCTCAAAACTTGAAGCTTTCGCCCAAACACTGGGCATGACAGCAGAGCAAAGCCAAGACTATGGCGTGGACGCCCTCAATAATGCCGGAGACAAGGGGCAAGACCTTGTTATTGACTTACACGACGCCGCCCAAGCCGCCAGTATAGAAGCGCTTATTGAAGCCGCCGCCGCCATGGAAAGTGATACCGACGGGCATGACAGTCTTTATGGAGGCGCAGGTGACGACATTCTCTTCGGTCTCGGCGGGAATGATTACTTAGACGGAGGCGCTGGCAGTGATATTTTGCTTGGTGGCAGCGGCAGCGATGTGATTCGTATGGACATGAATGATGTCTTTGTGGACGGCGGCACAGATGCCGACGGCAATGACTTGGATGTGCTTCTGATAGACAGCAACAGTCTTGAAGCTGTCAAAGGCAAAATGGAAGATGGCGTCATTGATAATATGGAAGTCGTCATCGCCGGGGATGTCAGTGGCACCACGACGGAAGAAGTGCTGCAAAATACCGGCGCGCAGGATGATGAAGGCAACTGGCTTGTCAATCAAGCAGAAAGCTCGTGGACATCGTCAGGCGGCTCGCAGGTCATCGGTAATCGGGAGTTCATGGAATTTACCAATGAAGCAGATAATATAACCATCCTGATAGAAGCAACCAAGCTTGAGACAGGGGTTTGTTAATGAAGAGCTGAATAATGATTTTTTTCGTGGGGGAAGACTTTTTTTCCGAAAGAAAGGTCTTCCCCTGTCGTTTTATTGGATTTTAATATATTACAACGCAGAGGCATGCATCAGATACATGTGCGATTGTGACCTTTTTTGCAATCAGAACAAGTTTTCCCCCAAGAAAAAAGTCTTCCCCAAACCCCTTTCAAAAAAAACAAATCGTAATGCCGTGCAATGCCGTGCGTTTTCCCTGAAAAGACATAGTAAAAATATTGCCTTTTGTGAGACGATGCGCTATCGTAACAGCGACACTGTATCATTATAGAGAATTTAAATTGGGACACTAATATGAAATCTTACCTTATCACGGGCGGCGCGGGCTTTATAGGCTCGTGTTTTGTTTTGCAGCATTGCGCCGCAGGGCGTATGGCCATCAATGTGGATAAACTCACTTATGCTGGCAATATGGATAATCTTGCTTCCCTCGCAGGTGCTAAAAATCATCTTTTTATTCATGGGGATATTGGAAACGAAGAGCTTATGGCGCACGCGCTGCGCACACATACGCCTGATGCTAT
>CAYJGA010000238.1:0-3776 GCA_964369255.1 uncultured Desulfovibrionaceae bacterium | reverse complement strand
AGTGTGGGAATATAAAAGGCACTCCAACGCATTATGATACCTGCTCCTTTTTGGATGTAAGAAGTGAGTCCAGCTCTTCCATAAAAGCGGCCAAAAGAGCTTCTTGCCCATGAACTGAGCGTATAATTTCACCTTTGCAAAAAATAATACCTTTGTCGCGCCCGCCGGCAAGGCCTATATCGGCCTCGCGCGCTTCTCCCGGCCCATTCACCACACAGCCCATGACAGCCACCTTTATGGGCAGCGTTTCTGTCGCAAGGCGTTTTTCCACTTCTTGCGCAAGGGCGATGAGGTCAATTTCCGTTCGTCCACATGTGGGACATGAAATAATTTCCGGCCCGTGGCGCCGCAAACCCAGCGAGCGTAAAATTTCATAGGCCGCCACCACTTCCTGTACGGGGTCTGCTGTCAGAGAGACGCGTAAAGTGTCGCCAAGACCTTCCCACAACAGGATACCTAAGCCCACAGCAGATTTCACAGACCCACGCACAAGACCGCCGGCTTCAGTAATGCCAATATGGAGTGGGTAATCACAGCGCTGCGCCAAGAGGCGATACGCGGCGATGGTATCTAAAACAGACGAACACTTTAAAGAAATTTTAGTATTATAAAATCCACGTTTTTCAAGTAATTGCACATGAGAGAGCGCACTTTCGACCATGGCCTCCGCAAATGTCGGAGCACTTTCGTCAGCGTGCGGCACACTCGTTGCATCTTCTTTCCGCAAATGCATTTTGCGGAATTTTTTTTCTAGAGAACCGCCGTTTACCCCGATGCGTATGACGGCATTATGCGCTTTGGCGAAATCCACGACCGCGTCCACGTTTTCCGCAGCGCCAATATTGCCGGGGTTGAGGCGTAGTGCTGTGACTCCTGCTTCGAGGGAAGCTATGGCGAGACGATGGTCAAAGTGGATGTCTGCTATGAGAGGTACGCGTGCGCGTTCGCACAAAACTTTCAGGGCATGCGCTGCCTCCATGTCAAGCACAGCAAGGCGCACAAGCTCACAGCCCACGGCTTCAAGGTCGCGTATTTGCGCAAGACTTGCTTCAATATTTCGCGTATCTACATTGAGCATGCTTTGCACCACAATGGGCGCTGTGCCTCCAATGTCCACGCTTCCTTTCGGGGAGTGGATTTGTAGGGTGCGTGTGTGGTGTCGTGGGTGTTGCATAGAATGTGCGTCCTTCCTTAAAACGTTGCGGCAGATACATACCTGTAACCTGCAAAAAATGCAAGCAGAGCGCAGAGTATGGACTGAGGAAGTTTTGGCAAAAAAGTAATAAAGAAAAAATAAATAATATGCGAAATAGTTTTATTTCAAGCAAATAACTTTATAGGGAAAAATTTTCCTCTTTTTATTCTTCTGTAAACGCGCTATGAAGTTTTGTGAATAGAGGTCGATATAACTCATAAGGACTTTAAGGAAGGGAGCCTCGTCAACCTTCCCCAAGGGGAGATTATTATGCAGACAGTTTTGAGAGTGCTTTTGATTGCTCTTTTATTTCAAGCTCTTTTGGCAGCAGGATGTAACAAAAAAAACACGGTTGCCACAGCGCACGACCCTGCTTACATTGATGCGCAAGAGCTTAAACTAAAAATACGTGAGCTTGCCGACCAAATGCTGGCTACCACTGACAACAGTCGCCTGTACGGACTTGTGGCCATGCCTACATCCTTTGTAAATTTAGACAATAAGGCACAGACAAGCGCCTTCGGAAATCTCATAAGTGAGTCTCTGATTTATGAATTTAATCAGCGCGGCTTCCCTGTTCGCGAATATCGCTTGACGGGCAATATTGATGTCGTACTCCGTCAAGGCGACTTTGCTCTTTTGCGCCAAGGACTTGTGAGTACAGAAGGCAAGTGGGCAGCCCTCGTTGTGGGGACATACTATCGCGACAAGGACGCTGTCTTTGTGAATGCGCGCCTTGTGCGCGCCCATGACGGCTTAGTGCTGCGTACCGGTCAGCTTGTCCTTGTGAACACGCCTCTTATTGCGCGTCTGTCCCTGCCCAATACCCCGCCAAGTCCCCCTGCGCCTACGGGGCCAACCTTGGGACTTTCCACGGGCGTCATTGAAATAAAACAAGCGCCGTGGGAAGGCAAGGACGCGTCCAAAACACGAGGGCCCGGTTTGTGGGGCGCAGAACCTTATTATTATCAGCGATAAAACACACATAACTGTGACAGTACAAATGGAGTCTGGCGTATGAAGTCTACTATAAAATCGATTATGTCGAACTATATTTACAAGGCATGTGCTTTGTGTTTGAGTGCGTGCGTCGTACTTGCTGTAAGCACAGCGTCTGCACAAAGCCTCACGACCTACGATAAGACTTATGACAATACATACAAGAGTGGCTATCAGAGCACAGCAAGTCACGATCCTGTGTATATCAACAGTCGCTCTGTGCCCGATGTAGCGCGGGCGCATTGGCAAATTGCAAACAAGTACAAAGCCGAGCGTCGCTATGAGCTTTCGCGTCAACATTATCTGATGGCGCTTGCACACAGCAATACAGCCGCGTTGCGCGATACCTTGCAAAAGGAATTGCAAGTGGTTGAGCTTCTTATAAGAACATTACGATAGAATATTACGATAAAATCCCTAAAATCCCTTGGGGGGGGTCATGTCAAAAAACGTTTTTCTTCTTTTTTTTCTGGTATTATGCCTTTGCGGGTGTGGCAGTAAAACAGTAGAGACAGGCTATACGCCTTCGGCTGCCGACAGCATTGCTGCACAAATCGACGCCCAAGTCTTGGAGCGTGGCGGTGTTATCTATACACCACCTAAAATCAACACAGTCTTTTCTTCCGAAGAGGAAGACAGATACCTCATGCTTGCGCGCAAATTGCGCAGTTCTGTCACAGTTATGGCGACAGTTCCTGTGAATATCAATAATCTGAAAGTTTCTTGTCCTCTTGCCCGCCAAATGATGGAAGAGGTCACACGATGGATGGTGCAAGCAGGATATAGGATGCAAGAAATTCGCAAGGGAAAGAATATTTACTTCCAGCAAGAACAGGGTGAAATGCTGTTGACGCGGGACGCATCCCAGCTTGCCAACCGCAAGGTGGCAAGCCAAGCCGTACTCACAGGCACATATGTTGTGAGCCCCGAGCAGGTGCGCTTTAGCATTCGCCTTGTGCATACACCGACAAACGATGTGATTGCCATGGGCACAGCCACGGTTCCCATCACACCGGATGTACACCCCTTACTCATCGACGAACACACAGAAGCCGTCAAACTTATGCCTTCTGTGCAAACCCGTTTACAATAAACTGAAATTGGAGAAGACCCATGCCCATGGTTCATATTAAAGTGACAGGCGGCGACCAAGCCCCCACAGCTGAGCAAAAGGCGCAGCTCATTAAGGAAAGCACAGACATGCTTGTGCGTGTTCTTGGAAAAAACCCCAATACGACAATCGTACTCATTGAAGAAGTGCCCACAGATAATTGGGGCATCGGCGGCGAAAGCGTCACGGAGCGCTTAAAAAAGCAATAATGTCGATTGTGCGCACATTATAAGCGCATAACATCCAAAAAAGCCCTTGTATGCGGAGCATATTGGGGTTTTTTGCATTTATTATGAGAAAGAGTGTGCATAATTTTTCTTGCAAATTTCACTGTATTTTCGTATCTGTAGCAGGGGAGTGTGACACGTGATTCCGATTGTGTGAATCATTCGCAATTAGTTTGCAAAATGCTCTTGGAACAGTTTAAAAGATTTATTGAGAAAACCCCATAACTATCTAGTTAAACAGATG
>CAYJGA010000237.1:1210-3787 GCA_964369255.1 uncultured Desulfovibrionaceae bacterium | reverse complement strand
AGGAAAAAAAAGTTTTCCCCCAAACCCCCTTTCAAAAAAACCATCTGTTTAACTAAACAATCTGCGCTTTTGAATGAACAATACGAAAGCGACTTTAGACGCTGTCGTCAAATGCGCCTTTTCTATTATCTCTGCATCAAATTTCATTTGTTTTAAGGGAGAGGATAAGGGGAGAAACTTTTTGGCGCTAGAAAAAGCTTTCCCTTCACGCACACACCTTCACAATGGTGATTTTATAACTTTCAAAAAGCTTCATTTTTCCGGTCATTTGCCCCATTCGATGCTCTGCTGTATTTCGCCAACGCCTCAAGGCCTCTTCATTTTCCCATATATTCATGGAGAGAACCTTACCCTCGTCCACAAGACTCCGGAAACGCTCCATGCCCACAAAACCCTCAAAGCCTTCAAGTAAGGGCTTGAGTTGTGCTGCAATATCCAAATATTGTGCCTTGCCAGCCGCTGTGGGTCTTACCTCAAAAAGGACTATATATTGTGCCATTATGCCTCACTCCCCTCTCTTGCCCGTGTCTGTATCCATATCCCCATCGCTTTCCAGTCCCCTCGTCATACCTTCCTCGCAGGTAGTATGCCGCCGATACGCCGCCGGCGACATGCGCGCCCGCGCCTGAAAAAATCTGTAAAATGCCGACACACTCTCAAAACCCACAGCGTAGGCCACATGGACGATGGGTGTGCTCGTCTGTGTAAGGAGGTTTTGCGCCCCCGCAAAGCGCAGTGTGCATGCATAGGCATGGGGTGTTATTCCATAAACAGTATTAAAAATCTCTGTGGCGCGTTTGCGAGACAGCCCCAAAGTCTTCACTGCCACATCCACACGCACAGCGTCAAGTGGCATGGCGTCCAGAAGCGCCTTCAGGCGCACAGCCGCGTCCCGTACAGGTTCATATGCACACAAATCACTGCGACAACGCTTACACGCGCGAAAGCCCGCCGCTTCTGCCTCCGCTCCTGTGCGAAAAAATGTCACATTCTCACGCTTTGGCGGACGAGATTTACACGATGGCCTACAGTAAATACCCGTAGATGCGACGGCATAAAAAAATACACCGTCGCATCCTTCATCATTGCGCAGCACCGCTGCATACTTCTCCGCTCACGTCATAGTGACACCTTATTTTAAAATATGCGTCAGCTATACGCGGACACGGCACTGTTCTATTGGAAGGCCATAAAGCTACACGCCAAAATACGTGTTGGAATCGGTCGGCGCATCGCCGCGCTCTTCATGCGTATATTCACGCACCACGGAACCCACAGTTATTTTGTAGCTGGCAAAGAGGGAATCGCGCCCGTCTTTTTGCACAGCCCTGTGCGCGGCGGCGTCGCGCCATTGCGCCGCTGCCTCCTCGCTCTCAAACACACACAAGAAACAGTATTTGCCCTCTGAAGCAAGGCTCGCGAACGGTTCCGCCGAAATAAAACCGGGGGCATTTGCCACATGCGGCAACACGCTTTCCACATTCTTAAACATGCCATCCACACCGCTCTTGTGCGGAGTTACCTCAAAAATCGTGATTGATTTTCCCATAAATATACATCCTCTTAAATGAAAGTCGGCATTGTTTACACCCTCCCGGCAAGGACGTCTTCCGAAAATGACACACGCAATTCTTTTTCTCGCAAAAAAAGCGGCGCCCAAAAAGCGCCGCTATAGTTTTGCAATTATTTATGCAATTAAATCTTCTTCACTTCCGCATACCACGCACCTGCCTGCTCAAGCAGCTTGTTTGTCCGCGCGGCAAGGGCATGGGGATCCTTCAAGAAACCGTCAAGCAACAAGCTCGTATCAAAAAGCGCTTCCACCATGTCCTTGAGCTGTCCGTCCTTGGGGTCGCTCTTGTGAATGCGCATAAGCGTGCGTAAAAGCGGATGGTCTTGATTGACCTCAAGCACCTTTTGCGGAATGGTGTCGTCCTTTTGCATGACGCGCATAAGCTTGTCCATGGACGAAGTCATGCCATCCGGAGACACAAGACACGCGGGGCTGTCCGCCAAACGATGCGACACGCGCACATCCTTGACCTTATCGCCCAAGATAGCCTTCATCTCCTCAAGAAGAGCGTCAAAGGAGGGCTTGTCTTCTTGTGTAAGCGGGCTGGCCTTGGGCGCGTCGTCCTGCACATTGTCAAAGTCCTTCAAGGCCTCATCGTCCACATGCTCCACGGGCTTCAAATCCCATTCTTTATACTTCCCAAGCCCTTCCATGACAAACTCGTCCACAGGCTCTGTCAGATAAAGCACCTCTAAACCCTTCTTGCGGAACACTTCCAAATGCGGATTTAAGCGCACAGCCTCACGGCTCGAACCAGACGCGTACCAGATAATCTTTTGTCCGCTCTTGGCACGATCCATATAGCCGTCTAAGGATGTCAGGCCTTCGGCGTCGTCATGCACAGAAGAGTTAAAGCGCAACAAAGCGGCGACACGGTCACGGTTGATAAAGTCATGATAGCCCATCTTCACGACACGCCCGTGGATATGCCAGAACTTTGCATAGGCCTCTACATCCGCAGACAATTTTTCAAGATGCCCCAGTGCCTGCTTCACAATGGTTTG
>CAYJGA010000237.1:0-1200 GCA_964369255.1 uncultured Desulfovibrionaceae bacterium | reverse complement strand
GCTGAATTTTACGCAGTACAGCATTTTCTTGCAAGCTTTCGCGGGAAATATTGAGCGGCAAGTCTTCCGTGTCCACGACGCCCTTGAAGAAGCTCAAGTATTCCGGCAACAATTCCTTGTTCTCGCGCATAATAAGCACACGACGCGCGTATAAGTCCAAGCCCCAATTATCACGATTTTGTGCAAAGAAATCAAAGCTCTTCTCCGGCACAAACAAGAGCGCGTTAAACTGCACGGGCGCGTCCACGGCAAAGTGCAACGTGTCCAATGGGTCCATAAAATCGCGGGTCAAAAACTTATAAAATTCCGCATATTGCTCTTTTGTGATGGAAAACTTCGGCTCGCGCCACAGCGCGGGCGTCGTATTCACATGCTCGCCGTCCACCATGATAGTAAAAGGAATAAAGGCCGAATGGGTGCGGATAACGCTTTCAAGGCGATACTTTTCTAAAAATTCCTTGGCGTCTTCCTTCAAATGCGCCACGATGACAGTGCCACGTTCCGGAGCGTTCTGCGTAGGGCTGACAGTGAACGCGCCGCATCCATCACTCACCCACACATGGGCGCCGTCGTCGCCAAAGGCCGGACGCGATGTCACCTCAACCTTGTCCGCCACCATAAAGACAGCATAAAAACCTACGCCAAAGCGGCCAATAATCTGTGCTGCGTCCGAACCGCCTTCCGCGCCCTGCTTGAGGTCTGCAAGAAATTCCTCCGATCCGGATTTTGCGATGGTTCCAAGGTTGGCAATAAGCTCCTCTTGGCTCATGCCGATGCCCGTGTCCTTGATGGTCAAGGTGTTGGATTCCTTATCCATATGGATAGAAATTTCTAAGGGCAAGTCTTGGGCGCGCGCTGCCTCGCCGGCATTTTGCTTAAAGCGCAACTTGTCCAAAGCGTCCGACGCGTTTGATATGAGTTCACGTAAAAATATTTCACGGTTAGTATACAAAGAGTGGGTTATAATGTTTAAGACCTTGCGCACCTCGGCGCGAAACTCATGCTGTTCCATAAATCCTCCCGGACAAAAATATCGTCTCCTATAGATAAAGTGTCTTTTCCCGTCGTCAAGGATTTTTTTTGCATTTTGCGTAAAGTGCGCAGGTGATTCCAATTTGTTTTTTTGAAAGTGGTTTAGGGAAAACTTTTTTCTTCTTTTTTTCTTGGGGGGAAAACTTTTTTTAGGAAAAAAAAGTTTTC
>CAYJGA010000236.1:0-3801 GCA_964369255.1 uncultured Desulfovibrionaceae bacterium | reverse complement strand
TTTTCCTAAAAAAAGTTTCCCCCCAAGAAAAAAACTTAAACAAAAAAATAAAAAATAAAAAAAGTTTTCCCCCCACAAGCTTTTCAGAAAAAACAAAACACTAAAGAGCGCGTAAATCCTCCACAAGACTTTGCAGTTCTTGGGATTGACTGGCAAGATTGCTGACAGCTTGAGAGGCTTCGTGCATGGAGAGTACAGCTTTTTCTGCCATGCCATTGATGTCGTCGAGGGAGTGCATAACATTTTTGCTTTCCCTTGATTGTTGCGCGGCGGCGGCGGAAATGCGGCTGATTTGCGCGGCAGTCCTGCTGATGCCTTGCGCTATTTCTTGCAGGGCAGCGCCGGAGTGCTTGACATGCTCTGTGGCTGTATTAAGGTTGCTTGTAGTGTGTTGCACTGTCTGAATGCTTTGTTCCGTACCAGTTTGAATGCCACGAATGGCATCCCCCACTTCCTTTGTGGCATCCATGGTTTTTTCAGCAAGCTTTCGCACTTCGTCGGCAACCACTGCAAAGCCGCGCCCTGCGTCTCCCGCGCGGGCAGCCTCAATAGCAGCATTGAGTGCGAGCAGGTTTGTCTGGTCTGCTATATCAGAAATGACCGTCATAATGGTGCCTATGGCCTCCGCGCGCTGCCCAAGGAACTGCATGTTCCTTTGCAGATCCTGCATATTTTCTTGCACCATGCTGATGGAGTCTACAGAATCATGCATGACCCCTTCGCCCTTTCTGGCTTCGCTGTTGGTTTTATCAGACTCTTTGGCGGCAAGTTCTGCATTTTCAGCCACTTCAACGACCATAGAGTTGACTTCATCCATGGCGGACACAGACGCAGAGACGTATTCGCGTTGCATGCCTGCACCACGAGTGACCTCCGCAAGTTGTCCGGATAATTGTTCAGTAGCGATGGAAAGACGTATCACCACTTGCTCAACATTCAAGGCTGCGGCGATAAGCGCCCTGCGCTCTGCTTCTGCTTTATCCTGTGCGGCGAGGGCTTTTTGTGCGGCTGCGGCTTGCCGTTCTGCCTCGCCGGTCTTTTGCTCTGCAAGCGCAATGCGCTCTTTGAGGTTCATGACCATGGCCTTCATGGAATTGATAAGACTGCCAATTTCATGACCTTCTTTGAATTGATATGAGGGGACAGGCGCATCAAGATTGCCCGCTGTCACTTTTTGCGCATACGCGGCGCTGTCGGCTATAGGCTCAATAATGCCCTTGCGTGCTTGGCGCACGGTGACGCCTGTGACAAGCGCAATACATACAATAGCGATGCACAAGGCGCCGATGGCAATATACGCAAAGATGGTGACGCTGCTTTCTTGTGCAGCCAAACGGGCATTTACAAGACTGTCAAAGCGAAAGCTTGGCTGGATAATTTTCTGGACTGTCGCATCGTAAGCGTCGCTGAACATAAGACTTTGTGCGAGGGCAAGGTCTGGTTCTTTGTGAACAGTGTAATTACCTGCGCTGTCTTTAAAAAGTCCCTTTGCAGCATTCATGGCCTCTGTTTCGAGCAAGACAAGCTCTGCGGAGAGTTTGACGGCTTGTTCCAAAATGTTCAATTCTTCCTGTGTGAAGCCCGTGCGAATGAGCAACTCTTGCATCGTAATCCGTTCATGGGGAGCCACGACGGCTTCGGCGGGGCGCTTTTGTTTTCCTGCCCGTATATTGACAAGCTCCCAATAGGCGCGCTCAAAGCTCTCATTGCCGGTACTCACATAAAAACGGGCATTGGCGGTTAATGCAGTGGAAACACTGCGCACTTCCGCGGCAAGCATAATGGATTCAAAGCGTTTTTGTGCAAAGTCTTCCATGGAAAACATGCTCCGAACCACCTGTGCCGCAGCAAGCACTAACACGAATAAACAGCCCGCATACACCAGAGACACAATTTTGCTAGATTTAAGAACTGTCATATGAAAACCTCCCCTTCATTGAGGGCATGAAAAAGCAACTTTTTCTAATATTTCAATATAATATGTTATTTCATAGTAAGTCTATCGCTTTACTAGGTTAATGTCAATCATTTCACGTAAAATGATAAATGGAAGAAAGGGAAAGAGGCAGAGGGGAGACTTTTTTTCCTAAAAAAAGTTTCCCCAAAGCCCTTTCAAAAAACACACTGTTTACATCAAAAATCCGGCATACTGTCAGCCATGGTGGCGACCATGACAGCCTTGATGGTGTGCATGCGGTTTTCTGCTTCGTCAAAGGCGACATTGGCCTCGGACTCAAAAACAGAGTCGTCTACTTCCATAGCCTCTATGCCATATTTTTGAAAAAGCTCTTCGCCGATGCTTGTTTCGCGATTGTGGAAGGCGGGCAGACAATGCAGGAATTTGCAATCCTTGTTGCCTGTCATGTCCATGGTTTTCTGCGTCACCCGATAGCTGTCAAGGCGAGCTATGCGTTCTGCCCAGACGCTTTCCGGTTCGCCCATAGACACCCACACATCTGTATAGAGGAAGTCGCAGCCCTCAACGCCCGCGGCGATGTCGTCGGTGACGGTGATGCGCGCGCCTGTGTCCTTGGCGATGTCCTTGGCGATGCGCACGATGGCCTCATCAGTTTGGGAGCCTTCCGGCGCGACGGAGCGAAAGTCCATGCCCATTTTTGCGGCGCCAATCATGAGGGAATTTCCCATATTATAGCGCGCGTCGCCGAGGTAGGCAAAGCGCATTTCAGCCAAAGGCTTTGCGCAATGCTCTTGCATGGTGAGGAAGTCTGCCAATATCTGTGTGGGGTGAAATTCGTTTGTGAGGCCGTTCCACACGGGCACGCCGGAGTGCTCGGCGAGCTTTTCCACAATTTCTTGCCCAAAGCCGCGATACTCGATGCCATCGTACATGCGCGAGAGCACGCGTGCGGTGTCTGCCATGGATTCTTTTTTCCCTATTTGGGAGCCGGAGGGGCCAAGATAGGTTGTGGAGGCGCCTTGGTCGTGTGCGGCGACTTCAAAAGCGCAGCGTGTGCGCGTGGAATCCTTTTCAAACAGCAGCACAATATTCTTTCCGCGTAGGTATTGTACCTCTTGGCGCATTTTCTTTGTTTTCTTCAAATATGCGGCAAGCTGCAAGAGATAATGTATTTCTGCGCTGCTAAAATCCATCAACTTCAAAAAATGTCTGTTTTTTAACGTCATGAAACTGCTCCAAAAAAAGAAGGGGCTTCAAGCCCAAAGAGGGACGATACGCGATTTTGTTTTTCATGGCAAGGGAGAAAAATGCAGTAAAAAAGATATTTGTGGTATATTCATTGCAAATACTTGCTCGCTGTTTGCTTTCGTGCATGAAAAAGTCCACGGAAAAAAATGCCGTGGAATAGTCTTTGCATTGCAAATCCCCAAGGAACTCTTGCGCCCGTGTTTTGACGCTTACGACGTCACTTTGCAGGACACGCACGAGTGCCCATCCATGTTGACATCAAATGCGGCGATTTTTTTTCACAATGCTGAAAATAAGCCCTGCACATAATTCTGGGAGGAAGGCCATGCGCATCACTAATGGTATGATTTTTAACAATTCTTTGAACTTTATGCAATCGTCCTTGGGCGCATTGGTGGAGTCGAATATCCAAGGCGGCACACAAAAGCAAGTCAACCGTCCCTCGGATAATCCCGCGTCTGCGGCGCTCATATTAAATACACGCAATGACATCGAAAATACATTGCAATACGAGCGTAACCTTGACACCGCACGCGGCTGGGTCGAAATGGCTGACAGCACCTACCAACAAGTCAGCACCGCCATCATCGCCATCAAAGAATTGGCGCTCCAAGCCTCCACAGGCCACCTCTCAG
>CAYJGA010000235.1:0-3824 GCA_964369255.1 uncultured Desulfovibrionaceae bacterium | reverse complement strand
CATATATTAAGACATTTACAGAGTTGACAAGTGCGCCTGACAGCGTGCAAAAGCAGCTCATGCAAGGCATTCGTCTTTCAGAAGATTTCAGCGCCGCATCATGGCAGCCCGCAGGCGGCCCCAAGAGCATGCTCCAAAAGCTTGGACTCGAAGATTTCAAAAATGTGAAAGGCATGGAAGCAATCAATGCGCTTGATGCGCTTGACGCGCTTGATAAAACGAGCGATATGAACGGAGTAGGCAACTTCATATCGTCAAAAGCTTCCAATACCAGCATAGCTCCCACAGCTCCCACAGCTCCCACAGCTCCCACAGCTCCCATGACAAGCATGCTCACCGCCGCAGGCATGCCCCCCGAAGCAGCACAAAAAATGATGGACGCCATCAACCTGCCCATGCCAGACGACGCCTCCACAGAAAGCATGAAGGCCTATATGGCTGAGTTTGAAAAGGCCGCAGGCATGACCCCCAACAGCATGGTGAATGTGGTGGACAAACAAGCCGCCACCATGCGCCTTGGACTCTACCTCCATACAGACATCCCCGCCGACATCCAGCTCCTCGCCGAGTCACAGCCGACCCTTGACGCAGGCCTCCACAAGCTTGGCAAGGACTTGGAACACGCAGGCAGTGGCACCACGCTCCCGACACCTGCCAGCATACCCGGCGGCGGTCAGCTCGACCTTGCCGAAATGGCGCAAAGCTATGGGGTCACAAGTCCTGCGCTCTTGGCATTGCTCGCCAAGATGGACCCCATCCCCAACAAAGCCTTGCCTAAGCCTCCTAAAGCGCCAGAAAAAGAAGAAAAAAACGAAGCAGAAAAGAACAAAGAGGAAGCGCCATTACTTGCGCCTCCTCCCCTACTTCCACCTCCACCACCACCGCCGCCGCCACCCCTTTTTGGCGCTGCGGCAACAGTACAAACGCCGGAGCCTGTGCGTATTCCCACCACAGGCGCGGAGCTTGTGGAGGCTTTGCGGCGTGGGCGGGGTTCTGCGACACATGAATTGACAGGTCATGAATTGACAGGTCATAAATTGACAGGTCATAATTTTGCAGGTCATGACTTTTCGGGCTTCGACTTCACAGGCCTCGATTGCACAGGATGCGACTTCTCGCGCCTCATGCTCGACAGAGCGCGCTTTGTCAACACCACACTGGCACAATGCCAGTTCACAGACGCCCAGCTCTCCGGTGCAGACTTCACACAAGCGCGTCTGACACATACGACGTTCAACGCAGCCACCATGGCAGGATGTCGTTTCAGCCATACGCAGGCCAACACAGTCGCATTCCAAGGCGCAGACTTGCACGCCTCCCAATGGGAGAGCGTCACCATGCACAATATGGACGCAAGCCAAGCCGCCTTCGACAGCGTGCGCATGCATCAGTGCACCCTCGAAGGAACGCTCGCCCACACCACATGGAGCGAATGCGCCCTTGTCCACACATCCTTTGGCAGGAGCGATATGACACAAGCCAGCTTCGAGCGCACCACCCTTGACCAATGCCTCATGCAAGGCAGCGCCCACACGGTCACCTTCCTTGAGTGCCATGTGCGCGATTGCAACATGCAAGGGGCGTCGCTCCACGGAGCGCGACTCTACCACTCTGTCTTTGAGAATGTGGACATAAGCGCCGCAGATGCAAGCCACAGCAGCTGGTTATGCATGCGCACGACGCGGTTAACACTGGATAAAAGCACGCTCACCGACGCGGTCTTTGAAGAGTGCGCCTTGTCCGGCGCACAAGTCGCGCGCGTGTCCGCGCGAGGATGCCGCTTCATCGCCTGCGATTTACGCAAGGCGCATATGCCACGCCTCGACCTTTTCTCCGGCGGCCTGCGTGCGTGCAAGCTGGACGAAGCAAACCTTGCCGGAGCCAGCCTCTACGCCGCAGATATGGACGGCGCGGACATCACCACGCGAACCAATATGCTTGACGCAGACATCACTAGAACCTGCCTTGTACGCGGCACCTAAAGGAGAGCGCCATGATAGACAGAGAACACCTTCTCCACATGATTGCCCAAGAAAAAAGCTTGCACGGTCTTGTATGCCACAACCTCGACCTTGCCGGCGTGGACTTTTCTCAGCGTCATCTTTCACACATGCGCTTTGAAAATTGTCAACTCACAGGGGCACTATTCGCCGACAGCACACTTGAGCGCTGCCTCTTCCTGCGCTGCGACGCCACCCAGCTCCATGCAAACGGCGCCACCTTCCTCGGCACCCAATGCCAAGACAGCAGCTTCGCCCACGCAGACTTCACAGGCGCTTCCTTTGAAGAAAGTATTTTTACAAATTGCACCGCCCCCCACGCCGCATGGAAGGGCGCGAACATGCGTAGCTGTGCTCTCTCAGGCGCACTCATCTCCCATGGGGATTGGGAAGGCGCCATTCTCGAACAATGCTCCGGCCTCGCCCACGGGCATATTCACAGTGCGGCGCTCACAGGCACCATGTTCTTCCACTGCGACATCAGCGCCACGACCTTTGAGCATGTCACAGGCACCGCCCTCGACATGCGACACTGCCAGTGCCAAGGCGCGCGCTTCATCAAGTGCACATGGGCACAATGGATGCTCCACGACTGCAATATCCACAGCAGCCTTTTTCAAGAATGCGTCCTCGCATCACCCAGCTTCCTCCAATGCCACATGGAGGGCGCACGCTTTGAAAGGTGCACACTCCGGACGCCCAATTTCAGCAAGTCTGTCCTGCACGGCGCCAACTTCCAAGGCCACAACCTCACCATGGCCAACTTTAGCGCCGCCCACTTACGCACCACCATATTCACAGACTGCAACCTCAAATACGCCAACTTTGAACACAGCGATATGACCGGAGCCGCCTGCCAGCGTTGCGACATGACCCTCGCCGCCATGCACAACTGCACAAGCACCGCCGCCGACTTCTCCGGCGCCTGCATGGAACTTGTCCAAGGCACAGACGCAAAACGTCTCAAGGCCGAACAATTCACACCATAAGAAGGAAGAACATATGCAAAACACTGCATTTGAAAGACATACTGTCTACGAGCAGGCAGAACACCACGCACAAAGCACCATGCTTGGCACAGGCAAAATCCAATGCATCCTTCGTCATAATAACGAAGACATTTACATGGTCGCCGGCTCCGTTGGCATGGTGCGCGCTCGCCGTGCGGCAGGCTGCCTCCTCGCACCAGAACAAAACGACACCGTCCTCGCCATGCTGAGCGCCGAAGGCAACTATATTCTCCACGTCCTCGAACGAGACAGCAGCGACGCACGCGTCATCTTGCCCGCACACACCTCTGTCATCCAAGAAGCAAGCGTCCCACAACAGCCACAAGACGCCACAGAAAATACCGCAAAAAGGCGCTTGCAAATAGACATAGATGACCTTACGATACAGGCAAGCCAGAATGTGCATATTCAATCACCCACTGTTCGCATGGATGCAGAAGATATGAGCATCACCGCCCACATGCTCCGTATGAGCGGACGCGTGCTGCAACGACAATTTTTCTCACTGCGAGACGTCTGCGCTCACATGTTCACACGCGCTGGCAAAGTCTTACAATGTTACGGAAAACGCACTGAACGCGTAGACGACGTGCTCGACACCAAGGCCGCACGCGTGCGACTCACCGCAGAAAAAAGCGTCCGCGTCCGCGCAGAAGACGCCGACATCCGCGCGCAAGAAGTCGTCACCGTCGACGGCAAGCATGTGCATATTGGGTAGTTTTTTTGAAAAGGGTTTGGGGAAGACTTTTTTTATTTTTTACGTTTTTTTCTTGGGGGAAAACTTTTTTTAGGAAAAAAAAGTCTTCCCCCAAAC
>CAYJGA010000234.1:0-3836 GCA_964369255.1 uncultured Desulfovibrionaceae bacterium | reverse complement strand
GTTTGGGGAAAACTTTTTTTCTTCTTGGGGGAAAACTTTTTTTAGGAAAAAAAAGCTTTCCCTCAAACCCCCTTCAAAAAAACAAAATTCCGTGATAAAATATTAGGTTCGATAAAGGAATTGCCCCAATGTTTCGATGACCTCTGCAATATTGAGAGGTTTTCCAAGATGCCCATTCATGCCTGCGTCCAGACAGCGCTCCACATCTTCCTTGAAAACATTGGCAGTAAGGGCAATAATTGGGAGGGTTTTGGCGCGCGCATTTTCCAAAAGACGGATGCGCCGTGCTGTTTCATAGCCGTCTTGACGGGGCATGTGAATATCCATGAGTATAAGGTCAAAGGTGTCCACCCCTTCTTTCACCATCTCATAGGCAATGAGACCATCTTCCGCACAGCTTATCTGTAAACCTGTGTGCTCCAAAAGAGCTATGGCTATTTCGCGATTTATTTCCACATCTTCGGCAAGAAGCACATGGAAGCCATCAAAACAGCCGCTTTCGTCCATATTTTCTACAGGTTCGTGTACAGCAATACTTTTCTCAAGACCTATATATGTATTGATGCAATCCACGATGCGTGAAGGGAAAATAGGCTTCGCAACGGTCTTCTCAACACCAATTTCACGCGCACGCATGCGAGATGTTTGGTCATTTCGAGGAATAATCCCTACAATTGTCGGGTTCTCCACAATATCATATAAGCGCCGCACGAGGTCACAGCTATTCATATCCGGCAAGAATGTATCAATGAATATCAAGTAATAAGGGGGATTTTTTTGCACAATCTCACAGGCGCCTTCCGCTGTCGCCACAGCATCGCAATGCATGCCAAGATTTGTCAGCATACTCACAAAGGAAGTGCGTGACTCATTCGCCGCATCCACAAGAAGAATGCGGATGTGACTGCGCGATTCAGATGTGCCCAAGGGCATTTTTGGCGGCAATGCAGCGCCTTTTTGTGCCAACATATGGAAGCCGAAGGTACTTCCCATGCCTTCCTCAGACTGCACATCAATCTGCCCACCCATAAGCTCCACAATACGCTTCGAAATCACAAGCCCCAAACCTGTGCCGCCATACTTGCGGGAAATTGTTCCGTCAGCTTGCGTAAATGCCTGAAACAATATGGACATTTGCTCCTTGCTCATCCCGATGCCTGTATCCTTGACACGCACATCAATGGCGCACTGGCTCTCAGAAATATCCGTATAGGCGACGTTCAAGGTAATGGCGCCGCGCTCATCGGTAAACTTGACGGCATTGGACAAAAGGTTTGTAATAACTTGGGCAAGGCGCTGTTCGTCAGCAATGATATTCCAATAAATGGCCTTATCAATATTCACTGCAAAGCTGATTTTTTTGGCCTCCACCGTGAAGTTGACCACGTTGACCACGCGGATAAGCATTTGTTCAAGGTCAAATTCTGTGGGATTAAGTTCGAGCTTGTTGGCCTCAATCTTGGACATGTCCAAAATATCATTGATAACGCCCAAAAGGTGGGTTGAGGCCTCGCCAATACGCGTAAAACAATAATCCTTACGCTCAAGCGTGGCGGCATCATGGCCTATGTGCGTCATGCCTATGATGGCATTCATGGGCGTGCGTATTTCATGGGACATATTCGCTAAAAACAAGGACTTCGCTTGACTTGCTTTTTCTGCCTCATGCTGCGCACGCACCACCTCTGTCACATTGTGCAAAAGCACCATGCCACGCATGCCTTGGCTGTCGTCCTCATCGTGCATTGATTGCAAGGTCACAGCAAAATGCTCTTCGTGACCACGCTGATTCAAGATGGTTTTTTGAATGCTAAATTCGCGATTTTCCTTCAAGCTACGCGTAAAAAGCTCACAAATATGTTGCTCGTCTTCACCTTCAAAAAGGAGAGAAAAAATATCTTGATAGGCAGAGCCGTGCAATGGCTCGCCGTGTACCATGCCAATGTAGCGCAAAAAGGTATCTGAGGAATAGACGAGCTTGCCGGTTCTGTTAAAGAGCAAAATCATGTCGGGACAATGCTTTAAGAGCAAGGTCATATACTTATCTTGCTTGTTTTTTTCCTTCAAAAGAGCGGTCGTCACTCCGCTGCTCGCCACAGCGGTCACTTCGGCACGCTCTAGGGTGCCCGCCAGCGTTTTGATACGACGTAACAGTTTTTTATTTGTCTTGCGCAAAGACTCCAATTCATGTTCGATGGACATATTTCCCCGCAAAAGTCCTTTGAGTATCTATCAGGCCGCTGAAAAACTCCATTTCCAGTTCTTTATTCAAAAAATACGCAAGCCGTAAAAGAAAAATTATGAAAACTGTTTCTACGCTTCGTAGTTTGCTCAGTCTCAGACAGGTGTGTCGCATAGGCCGGACAAATTTCGCCGCGTGCGTACACAAGATGCATTGTCACATCATCCCCTAAAATCTCTGTGAGCATCCTCGCCTCCGATAAAGGAGAAGAGCCAAGCACCATAGCACGCCCCACACAGCCTACCATAAGGATGGCAGAATGAGGCGGACGCTCTTGGGCAATGCGCCGCAAGACTGTCTCTGTGGAACGCAAAATTTCCTCTGTCGTTTGGAGGGCAAGATTGATATAGGCGCCCAAGGGCATGTCACCGCCAAAAACCATGTGGCCTTCGGAGGTGACACGTAAAAGCTCGCGTGCCAAGGGCGGGGTTCCGTCCTTGTAGTCCACCACAAAGGGGATGGCCAGACTCGTCTCCTCCCACGTTTCCGCCGTAAAGCCAAGCGTAGAAAGAAAATCCATGACGGGAACATTGTTGACTTCTGAGACAACGCAGCCATCACAGCTTGTAATGGTGGCTTGCTTATTTTTAACACCTGCTTCCTGTAAGGAAGCAAAATAAAACTGTGCATTGATGGGGCCTGCCATGCATAGGAGTGCAATATTTGCTGGATAGGCAGTGCCATTGTGGATGACAAAGGATTCTGTGGCGTCGCGCGTGTGGTCGCTGGCAAGCGCACCAAGAAGCGGGGCGTTATTTGACGCGCGCGTGAGCACATTCACGATGTCTTGCCCGCCAATATCCTTTAAAAAGGGGGCATAGGCGATGATGAGACTTGCCTCTTCTCCCAAGGCCGTCTTAGCCTTCGTGTATGCCGCAGCGACGCTTGCTTGACAGTCATTAACAAGTATCTCGCTGACAACCGTCGCAAAGCGCACTGCCTCACTTTCCATGACCACAAGGGTCAACATATCCCAATCGCACGCTTTTTGCGTAGCAGAGGCAAAGGTCGTCATCCCCACAAGTTCAAAGGGCAATGCCTTTGATAAAGCCTCCACAACGCCTTCATGGATGGCATCCACATGGGTTGCGACAATGCCCACAAGGTTTTTAGACTTCGCGAGTTCATCTATATTGCCGGGAAGTTGTGAAAGAATATCTTGTACTGCTGCTTGTGGGTCATCAATTTCCTCCGTATATGTCGTATACATGCGCATGAGGAGCCTCCTTGGGGTGTATTCACAGAAAGAAACAGGAAAACTTGACAGTCATTGAAAACACACATTGCACGCGTCAGAGAGTGACGGCGAGCCCGTTTAAAGAAGAATATGCGGAAGATGTATTTTTGTCAACACAATGAAGTGCCCTTTCCGGGCATGCAGGTCATTCTAATGTGTTGTTTTGAAAGGGCTTTGGGGGAAAGCTTTTTTTGTTTAAGGTTTTTTCTTGGGGGGAAAATTTTTTTAGGAAAAAAAAGCTTTCCCCCCCAAACATCTCTGCTCTCTGTATCCGTAAGACTCGTTCCTCGTCTAACGGCTATGCCTTCGGCACCCGTTGGGCAGGCCCCCTTCAAAAAAACCATCTGTTTAACTAAA
>CAYJGA010000233.1:0-3867 GCA_964369255.1 uncultured Desulfovibrionaceae bacterium | reverse complement strand
GTGAGCGCGTTTTCATAGTGAGGATTGACTTCCACAAGCTTTTCGCCGTCCAAGATATTGCGCGTGAAGCACAGGGCAAAGAGCGGTTCTACGCCGGACGAGCACCCCGCAATGATGGAGAGTGTGCCTGTGGGGGCGATGGTCGTGACAGTGGCGTTGCGATAAGGGCCTTGCTGACGCTTGGCGAAAATGGATGTTTCGTAGGCAGGGAAGGCGCCCCGCTCCTTGGCAAGTTGTGCGGAGGCACTGTGTCCTTCGTCGTTGACGAAGGCCATGATGCGTTCGCCTAGTGCGAGTCCTTCAGGGGAGTCATAGGCGACGCCAAGCTGGAAGAGCATGTCGGCAAAACCCATGACGCCGAGGCCGATTTTACGGTTGCGCTTGACGCATTCGGCGATGCGGTCGAGGGGGAAGCGCGAGGCGTCGATGACATTGTCAAGGAAGCGCACAGAGAGGTGGATGACGCGCGCAAGTTCTTTCCAGTCAATGCGCTGGTCGTAGGACTTTGCAGCCTTTCCGGATTTTGTTTGTCCTGCGGGATTTGTGCTTCCGCCGTCCACAAATTGTGAGAGATTGATGGAGCCAAGGTTGCAGGCTTCATAGGGCAAGAGTGGTTGCTCGCCGCAGGGGTTTGTGGATTCGATGTCGCCTTGGTCGGGGGTGGGATTGTCTCTGTTGATGCGATCAAGGAAGACGATGCCGGGGTCACCGGATGCCCACGCTTTATTGACGAGGAGGTCGAAGACTTCACGGGCGCTTTTGCGACCGTGTTCTGCGCCGTTGTGGGGGGAGATGAGTGCGTATTCTTCATCGCGTTCCACAGCGTGCATGAATGCCTCTGTTAACCCGATGGAAAGATTGAAGTTATTGAACTCTCCTTCCTTTTCCTTGGCGCGGATAAATTCGATGATGTCGGGGTGGTCAATGCGTAAAATGCCCATATTGGCGCCGCGACGGGTGCCACCTTGCTTAATTTGTTCTGTGGCAGTGTTGAAAATACGCAAGAAGGAGACGGGGCCTGAGGCGACACCGCCGGTGGAGCCTACGCGACTTTGTTGGGGGCGCAGACGTGTGAAGGAGAAGCCGGTGCCTCCGCCGGATTTGTGAATCATGGCAGCGTATTTGACGGCGTCAAAAATTTCTTCAATGGAGTCGCCCACTGGTAACACAAAACATGCCGAAAGTTGTCCAAGGTCAGTGCCTGCATTCATGAGGGTGGGAGAGTTTGGCAAGAACTTCCACTGTGTCATCATATCATAAAATTCACACGCCAGCGCGTCGGCTTTATATGTGGAATTTTTATATTTTTTCTCTTCCGCGGCCATGGCAGAGGCGACGCGCCAAAAAAGGTCGCGAGCGTCTTCTGTATGCCCTGTGTCGGGGTCCACGCGATAGTAGCGCTTTTTGAGGACGACTTCCGTGTTTGCCGCGATGACCGGATGTGGCAAGGTTGGAGGCATGGTGAGTGTCATGTTGTATTCGCTCCCTTCTGTGTTTGTGTGTTTATGTGGCTGTTTATGTATGGTGCGCAAATATGGAAAATGTACAGGGGAAGGCTTTTTCATCGAAAAAGGCTTCCCCTGTATGTCATTGCAAAAATTACTATAAACTGCTTTGCAGGACTTTCTCTTGTGCTTGTGGTTTTGCTTGTTCCTCACGTTTGGCTATGATGATGGCGGCCTTGGGATTACTTGTGCGCATGATTTCGTGCATGACGCAGGCGTCGGCAAAGTTGGCATAGGGGCCGATGTGTTCGTGTGCTGTCGCGCCTTTTTCGTGGGGAATACGAACAAAGAAAGCTTCTTTGTCATTGATGAGTGTGCCCTTTGTGTCGCTGACGACGCGCACAGTCACGGGCGTCACACCGCGCGTGCCTAAGTCCATTTCTGTGCCTGCTTGTCTGGAAAGGTCGATGATACGTCCGCGGATATAGGGGCCTCTGTCTGTGATACAGACGACAGTGGTGAGATTTGTGTGTGTGTCCTTCACTTCAACGACAGTGCCAAAGGGCAGCGTCTTGTGCGCGGCGGTGGGGCGGAACATGTCGTAGACAGCGCCGCTTGCTGTAAGTCTTCCGTGGAAATAGTCGCCGTACCACGATGCCTTGCCCGTGAGTGCGTGCTTTTTATCCTTGCTGATGGCAGTGGACGGCAGAGAAAGTATACAGAGGAACACGACCATACAGGTGCATATGGCTCGTGTGTTGCTGGTGAAATGCATTGTTTCTTACTCCTTCAATGACTGCGCCTGCGGGGGATTTTGGGATATACGAATCATGGATATACGAATCCTGTATTGACGCAGCGCATCATAATAATGCTGAACAAGCTACTTTATAAAAAGTGCATAAATGGGGGAATGACATTCTTCCGCAAGAATGTCAAGTGGAAAAAATTGTTAAGAATGGACAAAACACGTAAAAAATTTGGAGTTTTTTGACAAAAAATCCAGATTTTGCGCCCTGTTCCTCCTTCCCTAAAAATGCGCAAATTTACTGCGCAACAGCGCCTTGATGGGGTCACACTGTCGCAAGTAGGCCTTGTATTCATCGAGTTTTGCAAAGTCAAACTGCTCTTCAGGACAGTCGGTGATGACCTTAATAATATCTAGATGTATGTTTTTTTGCATTCCCACGTTTTCATGCGCTGTGCTGTAGCTTTGTGTCATATGGTGCAAGGCAGAGGCGAGGGCGAAGCCTTCCATGTCCACCATGTCCACACCTTTGTTGTATAAGTATTCCTTTGTCGCACTTCCTTGAAGGAGGGCGGGTACGGAAATAAGACTGTGGCGCTGTGCAAGTCCCACATCTGTAGGACTCAGAAGCACATGGGGCAGCGCAAGGGGTGCGTGTTCGTCGTGCGGGGCGAGGAAATCGTCGTGATAGGGGGCGGGTGTGGGGATGAGTTCAAAGTCGCCGGCGCCTTGGAAGTCTATGAATGTGAAGTGTGTGAGGTGCGACACTTGACAGGCGTCGCCTTTGTGGAGTTGCGGCGAGAGGGCGCCGGCAAAACCTGTGAGGAGGACGTCCACAGTGGCACTGGCAAAGAATTGGGGATTTGTGTAGATGGCGTGGAGCATATTTATGGCGCCCATGCCTGTCTCACAAAAAAATAATTTTTTATCCTTAGCAAGCTGTGCCACGTCGTGCGCTGTGTACCCTAAGTCTTCCACGAGACCGCGCAGGACAGCGTATTCTTCCGCCATAGGGCAGAGAATGATGAGGCTATAGTCATTGTTCATATTCAATCCTCATAGAAATGCTGATTTAATTTTTTTTGTGGGGGGAAACTTTTTTCCAAAATAGTTCCTCCCCACAAAAAAATAAATCCTCAGCGATTCTTCCTATTTGACAGTAATCAATTCATACTCACCACTGCCAAGACCGATTTTTTCCGCATGGGAGATTTGACTGCGCCAATCGGTGGTGGGGTGAATGGCTTTGAAGTGGTCGCCAAGCTGCCCGTGGGGACAGCCGCAATCCTTCATGATGCTGGAGCCAATGGCCGGCGCGGCGTTGACGGCGTCGATGCAGGCTTTGTCTAGTGCCACGGGGTCAAAGCTGGCGAACATGCCAATGTCCGGCACGACGGCGGCGTCGTTTTCTGCATGACAGTCGCAATAGGGCGAAACTTGATTGACAATGCTGATGTGGAAGTGCGGTCTGTCCTTGAGCACCGCCAAGCTGTACTCAGCCATACGCCCATTAAGGGAGTTGGGGTCAGCGTCCCATACGGGGTCGATGGCGTCGAAGTTACACACGCCCATACATCGCCCGCAGCCCACGCAGTTATCATGGTTGATATGAGCTTTTTTGTCTGCATCATAGCTGATGGCCTCATGGGCGCAATATTCAATGCACACGCCGCA
>CAYJGA010000232.1:0-3891 GCA_964369255.1 uncultured Desulfovibrionaceae bacterium | reverse complement strand
AGAGCTGGCGCGAAGCCGTTGCCAAGCGCTCAGAAATATCTTGTGCCTGATTAGCCACTTCTATGATAGTGCGCTGCGTGTCCTTCACACTTGTCAAGTCAGTTATAAGCAGCAAGACACACGCAAGGCGGCCGCTCTCATCCACAAAAGGAATGGCTGTATAGGTAATGTCAATGGCCTTCCCTTGAGGACGTGCCACAGTTTCCGCTGTGGCAGGGCGTAGCGTGGAGACGGCTTTGGTGAGCGCGTCGGTGGCTGTGCCGGAGTCGTCGCGATTCATAAGCTCACGACAGGTCTTATTCATAAAATCAGAGCCGGCAAGCTGCTTTGTCATGTCATTCACATAGACAACACGCATGTTTTTATCCATAACAACCACAGGCGCCGTCAGCACATTCAGGATGTTTTGATATTGCTGCAAGGTCGTATTGGTGCCCTCAATCAGGTGGGCATAGGCGCCGTGGAACTGCGAAGCATCACCCTTTGCCGCCAATTTTCCGTTGCTGATGTCGTCCTTGACGCGGTCGTATTCTTGAATGATTTGTTTGAGCGAATCAGGTATAGAGCGCAAAGCCTTGGCAAGAACACCAATTTCGTCGTTACGCTTCACGTCAAGCGTGTCGTCAAGGTTGCCGTTGGCAATGGAGCTTGCAAAGCTTGCGCCCTTTGCCACAGCCATAACCACCGGGCGTAAGATTATGTAGGTGACGATGGCGCTCAAAATGACCGCTACAATAGTGGCATACAGAGAGAGATTGCGGATGACGCCAAGGTCTGAAAAAATATCTCGCTCTTCTGCACGCGCGACAATGGTAATATCACTCCCTTGAAGCTTCGTATGATAGGCGATAACAGGGTAGCCCAGCACATTGATATATTGCGTAACCCCATCCCCGCCACGCGCTATCTCTTGCATCACTGAAGTGATGGACAAATCGTCCTTCATGAGGTTTTCGTTCGTGCGGTCAAGCACCACGCGGCCTTGTGCATCAATCCCGAAGACATAGCCGTCTTTGCCTACAGTCACATTTCTGAACACCGCATCATATACCTTGACAAAGGAGATGTCGCCGCTCAGGACGCCGATAATCTTTCCTTGTGTATCTTTCACAGGCAGTACCACTGCCATGAGCACTTCGTTGGTGATGGTGGAAAGACGCGGCTCTGTTTCAGCAACCTGTCCACGCACAGCTTTTTGAAAGTAGTCACGGAAGTTCAAGTCAGTGCCTACTGCCCGCGGGTTGGACGAGGCGACGATGATGCCCTTTGTGCTGATGAGGTTAAAGCCATTCATCATGGGCAGCTCTTGTGTGCGCGTGGCAAGCCAGTCGTTCATGACTTTCACCGCCGCTGCGTCGGGAGTGTCTTGTGCGGAAAATTCCACCACATGATAGTCCTCAGCGGTCAGCTTTATGAATGTACTTGTGGATTTTATGGTGTAATCCAGCATACGTTGCAAGGTGACTGTGGTCACTTGCATTGTGTTGACAGACGTATTTCTAAGGGATTCTGATGTCTTGTCATAGGTTAAGTAGCTGAGTCCACTCATGGATAAAATGAGCACAAGTGCGATGGGCAACAAAATCTTCTGTAATAGTTTCATAAAATGACTCCGTTTAAACATGCAAGCGATGTTTTTATTATCGGCTTGCTTCAAAAAAACATTAGTCCTAATTTCATACGCATTCGATTTACTTTTATACTTCCCGCAAGAAGCGTACAGGTGTTGCGTGATGCTTTTCCGCGGACATATCTTCTGCAAGGCGCAGGCAGTGCGCGCACGCCGTGCGCGGCACAAGGACGCATGTCCATTGTTGACCCCGTGATGGTGCGCTGTGTGTGATGCTCAGTCCCGGGCAATGTTCGCACAGTTTTGTTGTTTTACGCTGGCGATCGGTGAGCATGTCGGTGTCGTAGTAAATATGTCGTTCCTCAATCCACCAGTCGCCCTCTCGAGTGGCATGTGCATGGCGCTTCGCTGCTGCTTCTTGCGTGTGCGGGTGAAAGAACACATCGCGGGCAGCGTCACACAGGGTTTTCACGTCGTCGGACACATGCACACTGGCCTTTTCAAGCTCTGCCATAAAGGCCTTATTGCGCGACAGCTTTTGCGCAGGTTCGCGTACATGGTCAAAGGGTAAATCCGCTAAAGCGAGGCAGAGGGCAAGGTTGACATAGGGGAGCGCGTCGCGGATGGAATAACCACCTTCAAGTACGGCGATATGCGGTTGCAGCGCTTTTGTGAGGCGTGCGTAGCCTTGGGCGGTGAGTAACATGTCTGCGAGGGGGTCGGTGAAATGGTTGTCTTGACCGGCGGAGTTGATGATAATATCTGGTTGAAAGGCGTCAAGGATGGGGAGGACGGCGTTTTCGATGGCATAAAGATAGCCTGCGTCGCCTGTGCGTGGGGGGAGGGGAATATTGACTGTTTTCCCTCGTGCGCCCGGCCCGCCGCATTCGTGTAAGAAGCCTGTGCCCGGATAGAGTGTGCGTCCGTCTTGGTGCAAGGAAATGAAGAGGGTGTCGGGGTCGTTCCAGAAAATATCTTGGGAGCCGTCGCCATGGTGGCAGTCTGTGTCTACGACGGCGACGCGTAAGGGGCGGTTTTCGTGTGGAAAGGTGGCGCGGATAAAGTCGAGCATCACTGCTTCCATGTTGATATTGCAAAAACCTCTGTTTCCGTGGGTGATGCGCATGGCGTGGTGACCCGGGGGGCGCACGAGGGCAAAGGCGCGCTTTGCCTCGCCTGTCATGACGCCCTGCGCTGCGCGTAGGGCGCCCCCTGCGGCGGCAAGGTGTGATGGTGTGCACACGTGCGCCGCTGAGGGCAAGCAAAAGTGCGTGCGTTCCACGTCTGCGTGGATGGCGAGGCTTGGGCGGTATTCAACGATGCCATCTATGTCAAATAGTCCTTCTTCTACGAGTTGATCTTGGGTGTAGAGGAGGCGTTCTTGTCGCTCCGGATGGGTGGGGGAGATAGCCCAATCGAAGGCGGGAAAGAAGACGATGCCAAGCTTTTGTTGTTCGCGTGTCGTGCCCATGGTGCTAGTCGTCGAAGTCGTCGGCATTTTCAAAAATATCGGCAGCATAACGGCTTGTGCTTACCATATTGGCGAAGGAGTGCATGCCGTGTACAAAGGCCATATTTGTGGGGGCGTGCGCTATGATGAGGGTGTCGTTAAAGTCTTTGACGCAAAAAATGCCGCCGCTCTTTTCCGGAGCGCGATAGACTTCGCACCAGATTTTGTTGTCATCGCCAAGGCAGGAGTGGACAGCCCAAGGCGCAGTGGGGGAGTTGGGCTGTTCTGCGTCTAAGACGCCTTGTACAGAGTTGTCTTGCATCATGTGCAGTGTTGTGCCATCCCAGTGGAGGGTGTAATATTCACACAGCATAAAAAATCCTTTTTTATAAAGAAATAGTGCCCAGTGTACACTAAAAGTTTATTTATGTTCTTTTGTTAATCTCATTCGTTTGCGTATTCTTTTGGACGAAAGGCAGGAGCGGAGGCAAGCATAGAGAATGCGCCCCGCACCCACGGGAATTGCAGTAAAACAAAAGAAGCTTTTAGAAATGACAAGACGCTAGTGCCTTGTCTTTTCTAAAAGTCTGAATACAAGTGCTTCAACTTAATTCTTGCGTCCGTGGAATGTACCCTTACGAAAAATCACGCCTGTCATGATGGACACATTCGTCAACAAGCTAAAGAGGGAAAAATCAAAGCGCACAGGCAAGCCGCTTGCGGCACGGACTATACAATATACTCTAGCCGTCATAAGGCAAATATGGAACTATGCCCTAAGTCGTGGTCTCACAGATACGCCATACCCTGCAAAGCGTGTGCCCATGCTACAGAATTGGTACAAAACACGCCCATCTCTTGCCCTCACAAA
>CAYJGA010000231.1:2379-3908 GCA_964369255.1 uncultured Desulfovibrionaceae bacterium | reverse complement strand
TTTAGTTTGTTTTTTTCTAAAATTTTATTTTTTTTAAAGGCTTGTGGGGGGAAAATTTTTTTAGGAAAAAAAAGCTTTCCCCCCACACCCCCCCTTCAAAAAAACCAGCTGTTTAGCTAGACAATCGGCGCTTTCGGATGTGCAATTCAAAAAAGCAGACAAACACGCATACGAGGTATCCATGAGGCAACATGCTTTTTTCGTCAAATTCAAGGAGTTTTTTACTTCACTCTGCACAGAAAAACGCTGTCTTACCTGTCATATTCCCTTTGTACCTCCCATGCGAGCACAGGCTTCCTCCGCTGTGTCTCAATACCTCTGTGAGGTGTGCGCTTTACAAGTCAAGCGCCCGCAATATGATGTATGCAGTCTCTGCGGACATGTCTTTTTCGTTGTTGGCAGAAAGGACATATGTATCACATGCCATCAAAAACCGCCCCCATGGAACAGCGTACGCTACTTTGGCTCCTATGAAGGTGCTCTGAAAGACTGTCTTTTAAAATTTAAGTTTAATCAACATGCTTCAATGCTCCCTTTTCTCAGTGATATTTTATACGAAGCCTGCGCAAGTCTGCCTCCATGCCACATGATGTTGCCCATGCCACGACACCAAAAACGTCTTATTGACCAAGGCTTCAATCATACATTAGAACTCTGCAGACCCGTAGCACGTAGGCTCCAAATCCCGCTCTACAAGCATATGCTGTTACGATGCAAAGCCACAACACCCCAATCTCGACTTTCTGCAAAAGCACGCAAGAATAATCCTGCGCACAGCTTTGCGGTGTCCGCTGTATGGGGGAAAATTGTTCTGTTGGTAGATGATATTATGACCACGGGCGCGACACTCCATCATGCCAGCCTTGCCTTGCGCGCGGCTGGCGCTCACAGCATACACATTGTAACAATCGGACGTGTTATCAAATAATGCGCGAGATGAAGATGGCAGTACGCAAAAAACACACACCTCTGTAGCGATATGCCCAAGATTTTTTCCGGTGGGATGCACAACAAAGTATAGCCCTTGGTCAATGAGAATTTCTTGCTTCTTCTCTGTTGGTTCTAGCTTTTTAAGATATGTTTCGCTGATTGCCTTACTCATAGCGCATCTCCTTGGGTAATTTTTTCGGGTAACTTTTTAAAAAAGTTACCCGTTGTAAAGGCGATATGAAGTATATGAGATGAACGAAGGCAAGAAAAAACCCCCTCAAAGCCTGTTTTAATTGACTTTTTGGGGGTATGATATTTTAAAAGTATTATTGGTGGTGGAGGCGGGGGGAGTCGAACCCCCGTCCGAGAACATTCCACGCAAAGCGTCTACAGGCATAGTCCGAGTTTCATTCTTGTCGCAGATGTGGCCCCCGAACAGGCGATCCTTGACCAGTTCGCTGCAGAAGTCTCGCGTCGGCACCAGTGAACACATGCCTTCGCCAGCCTGATAATATGTCGCCGCACCGGAATATCAGGCGTCTTCCGGATTGACGTGGTCATTTAATGACCATTGCCGCGCTGGGATTAAGCAGCGTAGG
>CAYJGA010000231.1:0-2369 GCA_964369255.1 uncultured Desulfovibrionaceae bacterium | reverse complement strand
CCTGCAACTTTGGCTTCCACATCCCCGTCGAAACCAATGCGCCCCCATGTAAGGAACAGCTATTGTACTGCAACGCGAAGAAAAGCACAAGCCATTTATCCACTCATTTTTGAAACGCCTTTTTGCCTTTTATATCGAATATATATCCAATAACCCATACTAAGAGATACCACATAGAGTATACCACTGCACACCGTATGCCACCCCCCATACATGGACACACCACTCCCCATAAGTGCAAATATAAAGTTTTGCACCGTAAAGCCCGCCGTCGAACCACCTAAGAAAGGCATAGCAGGAATGCGACTTATCCCTGCTAGAAAGTTCGTCAAAAAATTACTTCCCAAGGGCACAATGCGTAAAACAAACGTCAGCAAAAAAGGCGATTGACTCAAAAAATCATTAAACACAGAAAGCCGATGCCCAAAACGACGGTGCAACCACTCCTGCCCCACAAAGCGCGCATACAAAAAACAAGCTGTACACGAAAGACCCGTGCCCATGGTCGCAAGAAACGTTCCCTCCCATACACCAAAGGCATAGCCACCAAAAAAACTGCATACTTGGCGAGGGACAGCCAACGCCGTCAAAAAAGCCACCAGCAGTACATATGCCCCCATGGCAGCGCTCCCACCATGGCGAACAGCGCGCTCCATCCACTGCTCAAAATCCGTCATGTCCACGGTCAACCACAAGTAAAACACCACAAGAGCATAGATACACATGGAAAAAATACGGAAATACGCAGAAAATTGTGGTGACATTACAGCCTCCTCTTTTTACGCCGCCATAAAACATACACAAAAAATATCTGTGCGCACAATAAAATCATATCCCTGTCTACCACAGCCGCCGTTCCCACCATACACGCACCCGCAAGGGGGCATAAAAATGTTGTATGCGGGCGTAAAGCAAAATAAACTTGCAGCAACACCCCAATAATAAAGAGCAATACTCCACCGAACAAAGCATAAAAGATGTCGAAATTCATAAAATGAATATAATGTATCCGCACAGGCATTGCAAATAGCAAAATCGTGCTTATACTCTATCCAAGAAAATACATAGTGAACATCATATAAATGTTTTATTTTTCACAGGAGAGAAGAGAACATGAGTACACTGACACCCCGCGAAGTGGTGGCCGAACTGGATAAATATATAGTGAGTCAAGAGCAAGCAAAGCGCATGGTCGCTGTGGCTGTACGTAATCGTTGGCGTCGTAACCAGCTCGATCCCGAGCTGCGCAACGAAGTTGCTCCTAAAAATATTATCATGATGGGACCTACAGGCGTTGGTAAAACAGAAATAGCGCGTCGTCTTGCAAAGCTGTGCAGCGCACCCTTTGTTAAAGTGGAAGCGACAAAATTCACAGAGGTGGGTTATGTGGGACGCGATGTGGAATCCATGGTGCGCGACCTTATGGAAATAAGCATCAACCTCGTGCGCGAAGAAGAAAATATCCGTGTGCGTAGCGCCGCAGAAGCAGCTGCAGAATCCCGCCTTATGGACCTCCTCCTGCCTGCATCCTCGAGCGCTGAGGGAGGTCGGGACTCTACGCGCGAAAAGCTCCGTCAACAATTCCGCCAAGGATTTCTTGATGACAGAGAAGTAGAAATGGAAGTGCTCGAAGCGCGCGGCCCCAGTATCGACGTCTTCGCTATTCCTGGCATGGAAGGTATGGGATCACAAGTTAAAGATATGTTTGGAAAAGCCTTCCCTCCACAGCCAAAACGCCGCAAAATGAAAATTGCGCAAGCCTTTCATGTTCTCATTCAAGAAGAGTCCGACAAGCTTGTGGACGAAGAGGCACTCATGGAGCTTGCCCGCGAACGCGTCGAACAAGAAGGTATTATTTTCATTGATGAGATTGACAAAATCGCCAGCACTTCGTCTCAGCGCTCGTCCGATATTTCCCGCGAAGGCGTCCAGCGCGACCTTTTGCCTATCGTAGAAGGCAGCGTCGTCAATACAAAGCATGGTATGATCCGCACCGACCACATCCTCTTCATTGCCGCCGGAGCCTTTCACTTTAGCAAACCCTCCGACCTCATCCCCGAGCTACAAGGCCGCTTTCCCTTACGCGTGGAACTGCAAGCCCTCGGGCGCAAAGAGTTTTTACGCATCCTCACAGAGCCGGATAATTCTCTCACGCGCCAATACGAAGCCCTTCTTGCCACAGAAGATGTGCGTATCACATTCACTGACGACGGCCTCGAAGAAATCGCTGCCTTTGCGGAGCTTACAAATACGCAAACTGAAAACATTGGCGCACGGCGTCTTTATACCATAATGGAAAAAATTCTTGCGGATATTTCCTTCGACGCCTCAGAAAAACCGGGGACTGAGCTTGTCATTGATAAGGAATA
>CAYJGA010000230.1:0-3915 GCA_964369255.1 uncultured Desulfovibrionaceae bacterium | reverse complement strand
GGAGACGATGCGGCAAAAGCGGCATTTTATCCTTTAGATGCTCTGCCTCCGCTTGTCTTTGACCACGCAAAGGTCTTGGCAGATTTTCATAAATACCTTTTACAAAAGCGGCATCTTGCCCAAATACAGGTGTGAGCCTATGAGCTATGCAAGCCTTGCAGAATGTGTTGCAGATTTGGAAAAACACCAGCGCCTCGTGCGTATTGATGCGCCTGTGGACGCGCACCAAGAGGTAGCGGCTATCCAGCGACGGGCGTTCTTGCACAAGGCGCCGGCCTTGCTCTTTACGCGCGTAAAGGATTGTTCCTTTCCCATGTTGGCAAACCTTTTTGGTACGCGTGAACGCATCCATTTCCTCTTTCGTCACACGCTCCCCGCACTTGAATTTCTTTTTAAGGTGAAAGCTGATCCCCGCGAACTTCTCCGTAAGCCGTGGAAAGCGCTTTCCTTGCCCCGCACTTTGTATCATGCCTTGCCAAAAAAACGCGCCTGCAAGCGCATTGAAGACACTGTTTTTGCATGCGAAACACGCATAGATAACCTTCCACAGCTTGTTTCGTGGCCGCACGACGGCGGCGCCTTTGTGACCCTGCCCCTTGTATACAGCGACCATCCGCATGCGCCCGGCCTGCTCTCATCCAACCTTGGCATGTATAGGGTGCAGCTCACTGGCAACGACTATGTAACCAACAAAGAAGTGGGCATTCATTATCAAATGCACCGCGGCATTGCAGAGCACCATATGGCGGCCTTGCAAGATGGAAAAGCCTTGCCCGTACATATTTTTGTAGGCGGCGCGCCAGCCATGACACTTGCAGCTGTCATGCCTTTGCCGGACAATATGTCCGAACTACTCTTTGCAGGCGCATTAGGAGGACGGCGCATCGTCATGTCGCTGCCTCCATACGCACAGGGAGTACAAGATGCGCTCCCCGCATGGGAAGGGGCAGATTTTTGCATCAGCGGCACCCTCCTTCCGCAGTGCAAACCGGAAGGCCCCTTTGGCGACCACTTAGGCTATTATAGCCTCACTCACGATTTTCCCGCGCTGCAAGTCCACAAAGTCTATCATCGAAAGGATGCTATTTGGCCTTTCACATCTGTGGGACGTCCACCTCAAGAAGATACCATGTTCGGGGAATTCATCCACGACCTCACCGGTCCCCTCGTGCCACAAGTATTCCGCGGCGTCCATGAAGTGCACGCGGTGGACGCGGCAGGCGTCCACCCCTTATTGCTTGCCATTGGCAGCGAGCGCTATACGCCCTTTGCACAAGAACGCCGCCCGCAAGAGCTTTTAACATGTGCATGCCAAGTGCTCGGGACAACGCAGACAGCTTTAGCAAAATATTGCTTCATGGCAGCAAAAGAAGACGACACACACCTTACAACCCACGATATACCGGCATATTTCACGCATATGCTTGAAAGAACACGCTTGCATCGTGACCTCCATTTTTTAACAAAAGCTACCATTGACACCCTCGACTACTCAGGCTCCGCCCTCAATGAGGGGTCAAAACTCATTTGGACAGCAGCAGGGACGCCGTGTCGAACCTTGGGCATTGAATTGCCTGCACACATCCCCTTGCCACACGACTTTTCAGAACCGCGTCTTTTTGCACCGGGCATTGTACTCTTAAAGGGTTCACCTGATACGCGCTCGCACGCGCAGCGCGGCGACGGAGATGTTCGCCTCGAAAAACTCGCTTTGGCATTGCAAAATCTTACACAACGAGATCAATTCCCTCTTGTGGTTGTGGTGGACGATGTGGACTTTGTACACAATTCGTGGGAAAACTTCCTCTGGGTAACATTTACGCGGTCTGACCCTGCCACAGACATATACGGCGCCCTCGCTACGGTGCGCGGTAAGCATTGGGCGTGCGAAGCACCGCTCATTATTGACGCGCGCTTGAAAGCATTTCAGGCGCCCCCTTTGGAAGAAGACCCTGATGTGGTGCGACGTATTGAGGCACTCGGTGTTAGAGGCGGCCCCTTGCACGGCTATATTTAAAAAATATGTATACGACATCTTTTAGGCGCTGTCGTCAAATGCGCCTTTTCGGTTATCTCTGCGTCAGATTTCATTTATTTTTCGGTTATGTATGTCTGTATACACGCCCGAAAAATAAATTCATCTTCCTTGATATAACACGAAAATTCGCTATTTGACGACAGCGCCTAGGCTCATTAAAAGAAAGGAATAAAAACTGTGAAAGTAGCGCTTATACAATGTAATACGGTGACCGGTGATATTATGGGCAACGCACAGCGCATTTTGAATGCCGTGCGCAAAGTCAGTGACGCGTCCTTATGTGTCACGCCTGAATTGTCACTGTGCGGCGCCCATCCTCAAGACTTGCTTTACTCAGAAGACTTCCTCGCGCACTGCCGCGAGGCGCTCGTCTACATGGCAGAACGACTCAAGGGCGGCCCTGCTGTGCTTGTGGGTGCGCCTATGCCACATGTCTCATCGGGCACGGCCTTGTGCAGTAATGCAGCTGTCCTCTTGCAGCACGGGAAATTTTCCATTGTGTCCACGAAAGTTGCCGGAGCACGCACGCAAGATGAAGAGTATCGTTACTTTGAACATGGCATGTCCTGTGGTCTGATTACAGTTGCCGGCTGGCGTCTTGGTATCGTCCTTTGTCAAGATAGTTATGCAGAACACTCATTCTGGAAAATGCCGCAAACAAGCGCCCACAACCCACTTCAAGAATTACTCATGCGCAATGTGGATGGCATCGTGCATATGGCCTCAAGTCCCTATGTCATGTCCATGCAAGAACAGCGAGAACATATGCTTTCCCACGTCGCTGCGCGTTTTCATGTGCATTTGTTTTCCTCCAACAGAGTAGGAGGTAACGATGGTTCTGTGTACGCCGGTCAAAGCCTCGCCTTTGACCCTACAGGCTCACTTCTTGCCCGCGGGCGTGCTTTTGAAGAAGATATTTTAATGGTTGATACAGCGACAGGGAGTGAACTTTCTGCAAAGCCTTGTCCTTGTATCGAAGAGGAATGCTGGCGTGCGCTCGTACTTGGCACGCGGGACTTTGTGCATAAATCAGGCATGGACAAAGTCCTGATTGGACTTTCCGGAGGCATCGACTCGGCTATAGTTGCTGCCATTGCTGTGGAAGCTTTTGGAAAAAAACAGGTACATGGTGTGCGTATGCCATCGCCGCATACATCACAAGAATCCTTAGACTATGCAGAAAAGCTTGCAAAAAACCTTGGCATTACATGTAGCACCATTGACATTGAACCGCTCATGCATGCATTCCACACAAGCCTTGAAGCAAGCTTTGCCACCCTGCCAACACCCGAAAACGATGTGACCTTTGAGAACATCCAATCCCGTATTCGTGGCACATTACTCATGTCTCTTGCCAACAGACAGGGGAGTATGGTGCTGAACACGGGCAATAAGTCAGAAGCAGCCATGGGATATTGCACATTGTATGGGGATTCTGTAGGAGCGCTCGGTGTCATCGGTGATATGACAAAAACCCTGCTCTACAGTCTCGCGGCGTGGTATAATAAGAACTTTCCTGAAAAATCCATTCCGCAAGCCATTATTGACCGTCCGCCTACAGCGGAGCTTCGCCCAAACCAACTCGACAGCGATAGTCTTCCTCCTTACGAGGAACTTGATCCCCTCCTGACCCAATTGCTCCATACATCCGCATCGCAAGAAGATGAGGAAGAAGGGGTCGCGCACAAGGCAAAGCGTCGTGATGTTTTCTCACGCCTGTGCAAGGCAGAATTTAAGAGGCGCCAATGCCCCCCCGCATTGCGTGTCACACAGCATGCCCTCGGAAAGGATTGGTGTTTGCCCGTGGTGAGCAAGATAAAAGCCTAGTGCCTTGTTTCGCTCAAACGCATGGATCGCCACGCTTCGCTCGCGATGAC
>CAYJGA010000229.1:0-3916 GCA_964369255.1 uncultured Desulfovibrionaceae bacterium | reverse complement strand
TTTAAGTTTTTTTCTTGGGGGGAAACTTTTTTTAGGAAAAAAAAGCTTTCCCCCCCACAAGCCTGTTCAAAAAAAACTTAACTCTACAATTGTAATACTAATTCACTCGTCCGATGACTTCATGCAATTCATGCGCTTGGCCTGTAAGTTCACGGATGGCTTCCGCAGATTGCAAAATAGCATCAGAGGTGGTGTTGACGGCCTCATTTATGTCGTGCATAGAAGAGGCAATTTCGTTGGAGGTTGCGCTCTGCTCTTCTGCAGCTGAGGCGATGGCCTGAATCATGGAAGAGGTTTGTCCTGTGACAGTCATAATTTCTCTTAAGGATTCCTCCGACTGCTTGGCGAGATTGGCGGCATGTGCGATACTGTCGGTGACAGCGCTGACTTCCTGCTGGTTTGAGCGGCTCGAATTTTGGATGGCGCGGATGCTTGTGTCCACTTCTTGCGTGGCGCTCATGGTTTTTTCCGCAAGCTTGCGCACTTCGTCTGCAACGACCGCAAAGCCGCGACCTGCTTCGCCTGCGCGCGCGGCCTCGATGGCGGCGTTGAGGGCGAGGAGGTTTGTTTGGTCGGCGATGTCGGAAATGACATTGATAATACTGTCGATGCCTTCTGCCAACTTGTCGAGCTGTGACATGTTGTTTTGCAGATTTTCAGAGGAGCCGATGAGCTTTTCCATGGACGAGGCCATGTTGCCGATAACCTTAATGCCATCGTTCGCTTTTTTAAGGACGGCTTCGCTTTGCTGGGCGGTGGAAACAGCGTGCTGCGCAACTTCCACGACGGACGCGCTCATCTCTGTCATGGCGGCGGACGTGGATTCTATGCGCTCTCGTTGCATATTTGAGCCATTGACGATGCTGTCTGTTTGCGCGGACAATTCTTCAGCGGCTGAAGCAACGCGATTGGCTATGTCGTTGGCTTGCGCGGACATGTCTTGAATGGCGATTTTCTGGTTGACGACTGTGGAAATGTCTGTGAATATTTCCATATATGTCACAGTCTTGCCATCAAGGTCGTGAAGTGGCACAGCAAAGACGGACAATTCAAGGCGCTTGCCTTTGAGATGACATGTGGCTTCACCGCTCACGCTGCCTTTGCCTTGTGCAAAGGCGCGTCTGCCAAGACAGAGAGAAGGATCGGGACAGGCGGGCGAATTGAAGAGGGAGCCACAGTGCATGCCTTCGGTGCTTTGTTCTCCGACCATATTTTTTGCGCTTCTATTCATAAAGACGATTTTATTGTCGGGGGTGCCTGTCAATATACCCACAGGCAAGTTGTCAAGGTGGGATAAATATGAATCTGCCATGACATTGATGACGGAGGCAATATTTTTAAATTCGCCTTCAAAGCGTGGTGCGTCCATACGAGCGGCAAGCTCGCCGGAAGATATTTTATTTGTGGTATTTCTGCAATGCTTCATAAGGCGCATCAATACCTCGGTAATACTCTTAAGCCCATCAACCATGAGGCCTATTTCGCCTTTTTCGTTTGTCTGCGGGTCATAGTTGAAGTCGCCTCGAGCGATGTGTTGCGCATATTCGGCAAGGCGCTTGAGTGTACGGGTGAGGGCGCTTATGATGAGTGTTGCCAGCAGTATACTGATGACAATGGCAATGCTGGATACAACGATGTTGCTGGTCACAGCGTCGTTGGTGTTCTTTGTGAGCAGGGTAAAGGTTGCTTCGGCACTGTCAGAGATGCGGGAGTTTATGGCTATGGTATCTCTGAGGATTGTCGTTCTCAAATTGGTGATTTCGCTGTCCACTTTGACGATGCTGTCTGCCCCATTTTGGATGGTGCCATTTGCCTTAAAGAGGTCATCAATAGCGACTGTGTATGCGTTGACAAGAGCCATGTCAATGGTGGCGCTACGCGTACTGACGAGAGCCATAAATGTTTTCAGGTTTTTTTCCGCTTCTTTCAAGGCTGTGCGTGCGACGTCCAAGAAGGCCTTGTTTTGCGAAAGGACGAAGGAGGCTATGTTTTCCGAAAAGAGCACGAAATCATACTTGCATTGCAAGGAAGCTTCCATAAGTTCAATGTCGTTGCTGCTTGAAGCAAAGTCTGTGAGCGCTTGCAGAGTGTCGCGCACGCTGTAGCGTGCGGGTAAAAAGTCTTTTTCGTATGTTTTGTAGACAGCGGTGATGCTGTCCATGGACTGGCGCACAAGCTTTGAGAATGTTTCAAGGTTTCCCATGTTCACACGCACAGCCTGCGTGTCCTGCGCACTGACTAAATTGAGAAGCTCCTTGTTGGCGTCTATGAGCGCTTGTATGGCAGTCATGCTCCTATCTCTGTCAACTTGTGCGTGCCCTTCCATAAACAATTCATAATGGTAGGCGAGGCGAAAAATGTTTGTTTCCGATTGATAGGTGAGGGCGTTTGCTTTGTACATTTTGTCAAACTCTTGCAGGTTTGACGCAAAGTCTCCCGAGGATCGGTATGCCATGACGGAAAGTAAAAGAATCATGGCTGTTAACACTGCAAAACCAAGAATGATGCGTACCTTACTGGTCATAAAAAGCCTCCGAAAAACAGTTGCAACGTGATGTCAGTTTCTGCGCAAACAACCCCTCAAGAGCTGTTGTGTGTGGGCAGTCGTTCTCTGTATCAAGTGAGAGGGGACTATCATCCCACTGTCTTACTTCGGCTGTTTTTCAATAAACTATAGGGCTTTTTTTCTTTTTTTTATGTACTCGTTTTTTTATGCGAGAGGCAGGATGTGCATCGTGCGTGATTGAGTCGAATGTTTGTAATTTCGCGCGCTTCGGCAAGGCTCCGCCCGAGGATGAAGTCGTCGTTGTCATGGACAAAGGGGCAGGGATAGATGGCTGATTTTCCGTGTCGCTTTGCTGCCATCATGGAGTGGGTGCACATGAGGGAGTCTGCCTGCTTCTTTGAGATGGGCGCTGTGTCCTGTGTGTGCTCTGCTATGACGCCAAGAGGTATTTCCGGAGATGCTATGATGGGTGTATTGTCTGCAAGGTGAAATCTTTGAAAAATATTTCTGTATTGTTCACTGACTTCGTCAGGATTTTCGTGTGGGGTGAGGCGTCGTGCGATGGAGATGTGGTGTCCAAGTCGTGCGAGTCGTGCGCAGTTTTGCAGGGAGCGCTTGAAGGAGCCTTGCCCGCGGACGCGGTCGTGGGCGCTTTCGAGTGGGTAGTCTATGCTGACGCGGATGTGGAGGGGGTGGAGTCGCAGTGCAAAGGAGGCGAGTTCTGTGAGGTAGAGTTCGATGGGCGCGGTGGCATTTGTGAGGACGAGGCAAGGGCGATAGTTGAGGGCAGCGCCTAAAATCTTGATAAAATCCGGATTGATGAAGGGTTCACCGCCGGTGAAGCACAGTCTTTGTGCGCCGTATTCAAGTGCTTCAAATATATGATACTCCGCTTCGTTGAAGGAGGGGCTTTCAAGACGTTGGGCGTAGGTGTGGGAGTCTTCAAAGCAGGAGTGACAATGGAGATTGCATCTTGAGCCCATGTGGAGCCAAAAATCTGTGAGTGGGCCTATATGAACAGCATCGCCTGTGTGCTCTATGAGGACAGGCTGTTCTGGAACGCGTTGAAATATATCAATATTCTTAATGGGTGACATGCGAATCTCCTTGTGTATTCCATCTCGTCGAGTATTCATTATCCGTAAGGCAGGAACAAAGGCGGAAATAAGGCATAAACTCGAGAAGCTAAGATTTGAAATCCTAGCGTCATAAATTACAAAGGCGTGAAACTGCAAAGGCGTGAAACTGCAAAGGCGTGAAACTGCAAAGGCGTGAAAGCGTAGAAACAACTCAGTTGCGAAGAAACTCGTTAGACGGGACGAGCGTAGCACGAACTGCGAGGGATGTCTACAGGTATGTCATGTCATTCCGTGTGTTTTTTTGAAAGACTTATGGGGAAAAATCAAAAGT
>CAYJGA010000228.1:0-3923 GCA_964369255.1 uncultured Desulfovibrionaceae bacterium | reverse complement strand
GGTGAGCTGTGCGTGCGGCGCAAAGATGGCTTGTTCAAAGTGGCGGCGTATGCTTTCGCGTGTTTTTGCGGCCTTGTCTGCTATGCCTGTGATGT
The DNA here is from genome assembly GCA_964369255.1 of uncultured Desulfovibrionaceae bacterium. Classification (GTDB taxonomy): domain Bacteria; phylum Desulfobacterota; class Desulfovibrionia; order Desulfovibrionales; family Desulfovibrionaceae; genus CAYJAD01. The sequence continues at coordinate 3,828 of CAYJGA010000228.1, read as the reverse complement.
GTACAGCGTTCTTGTCGTCTGCGTCTGTGCTCGTGTTTGTGTACTTGTCTGACTTCCCTCGAGTCCAAAATCGCCAGAATACCCCTTGGCTTTGCCAGTAAAATCCGTAGGATGGTGCGAAAAAATTACGGAAGCTTTCACTTGTATAGAGCTTGGAGGTAAAACGGATGCGTTGGCCTTGGATGGGGCGTATGGGGGGCGGTGCTTGGGGTGAGAGTTTTGAAAAATCCCATGTTAAAATTCCTTTTCCGGTGAGGGGGTGTCGTTCGGGTGACTGCTGCTTGACTGTAGGCTCAATGCTTTCGATATTGTCGAGGAAAACCCGCATGCGTTTGTCAGGGAGGCCTTGCACCTTTGTGACAGTTCCTTCCCAGAGACGAGAGATTGGCCTTTGGTCATGGGTGAGGCTCCACGGAGGGTGAGGCGGCCGCTCTTCAAGATGCGCGTGTGCTATAGCAAGGCCGGCTACGAAGAGGAGCGCCGCCAGACAGAAAGGGAGAGAGGCACGCAGGCGTGTATCAATAAAGAAGAGAAGGGCGGCGGCGCAGACGCAAGGCCATGTCCAGCGCAGGGCGAGTATGCCTAAAAAGTAAAAAAGGCTCAGACTTTGCCAAAGCAGGAGGATTTGCAGGGGCGGCGCCGAGGGCGCGTCCTGCCATGGGAAAGATCCTGCTGCTTTTTTTTGCATATGCCTAGCCTTTGTTGTGTTCTGCGTCTGTGTGCGTGGGGGATTGTGCCTCATGTGTTTGAAAGGAAAATAAGTCTTTGACATCCACGCGTAGGGCGCGCGCTATCTTTTCGAGAGTTTCCAATTTACACGAAGCGATCCTGTCATCACAACAGCGTGCGATGGTGTCGGGGGCAATTTTTGCGTGAAACTGTAAATCTTCGTAAGTGACTTTCTGTTGCCTCATAATGCCGGAAAGATGACTTGTAAAGCTCACAAAAAAACCTCGTCAGTCTCTGTAGGCGCTGTCGTCAAATGCGCCTTTTCGGTTATCTCTGCGTCAGATTTCATTTATTTTTCGGTTATGTATGTCTGTATACACGCCCGAAAAATACATTCATCTTCCTTGATATAACACGAAAATTCGCTATTTGACGACAGCGCCTAGATTTATGGAAATATCAACTTGCTTGGATGTAGCCTAGTGAATGAGGATTGACACTTGGATGGAGTGAAGTATTTTTGCAGAGAAGGCGTCTTTTTTGTGAAAGTGGGGAATGTATGTGCAAGGCTGCGTAGAGCAGGTTATTCTAACTTGTTTTTTTATAAAAAGACCTTAAGGACAAAGCTGCTGCTGCTGGGCGTTGAGGAGGCCTTCGCAATCGCCGAAGGCGCAGGCGTTGACAAAGTCGTCGCACATGGCGGGATAGTCTTCGCGGAGTTGGTTGACAGCGCCGCGGGCGCGGAGCCATGTGGGGTTGTGCGGTTCTAGCGCGAGGGCGGCGTCGAGGTCAATTTTTGCAAGGGCGGGTTGTTGGAGGCGTAAATGTCCGAGTGCGCGCATATAGAGTGCGCGTCCTTTGCCCAAGGAGATAAGTTCGAGTGGGTTTTCGCTGTGCGCTTGGGGGGGGAGCGGTGAAATTTTGCCCATTTCTTTGACTTCTGGTGCGGTGGATGGTGTATAAATCATAAGGTCGAGGGCTGTGTTAAAATGTGTGAGTGCCTCTGAGGGGCGATCGAGTTGGAGGAGCACTTCGCCAAGGCTTGCGTCAAAGAGAGCCAGTTCCGGCGCCAGCTCGACGGCCTCTTGGAGGAGTTGTTCTACGAGGGGTGCTTGCTTCCAAGTGTCCCAAAAATGTGCCAAGGCTGTGTGGTAGAGCCAGAGGGCTTTGAGGAGTCGCGCTCTGTGTGCGATTTCTTGCTGGAGCTTTTCTGCGTCTATGCCATGGGTATTTGCTTGGATGCCTACGGCGATGAGTAAGAGCTTGTGTGCTTGTCGGGCATTGTGTTGGAAGAGGGTAAAAAAGGCTTGTTGCCGAATGAGCAGTAGGGTGTTGTTGAGCATCTCGGGGATGCGTTGCAGCATATCTTCTCGCAGCTGGAGGGCGATGCTCACAGAAATATCTCCGCGGGGCATGGGATAGGGCGGTGTGGGTTGTGCGGAAATGTTTTCGCTATGGAGCATGACGGTGAGCAGGGTGTGCAGGTCGGCGTCGAACAGGTCAATGGCCAGCGGCGCAGATTGTATGAGGGTGTGCTGTGCGTTCTCGATGGCGTGGACGTAGGCAATGCTTTGTGCGATCGTGTGTACGCTGTCTGGCGCGATACCTTCCTTGTATGGGAGGGTGTAGGTGGCTTGCGCTGCGCTGTGTGCGGGGAGTATGAGGAGTGTGAGGAAAAAAAGAGCGCAAAATCCTCGGCGGATATTTTGGAGACAGCGAGGAGTATGCCGTGAGGATTTTGCGCTCATATGCTTTATTTAAGAATTTTTCCGGCAACCTTGGCTGCGCCGGGTTGGACAAGGTCTTGAACGGTTTGGAGGAGGAGCTTTTCAGCGGCGCTTGTGGTAATGAGTCCGACTTCGCTTTGACTTGCGGAAAGGCCTTCATTCATAATACGGCCTTGGGGACCTGCGAGTGTGATTTCCACTTGCATGTTGGTGCGCAGTTCAGTGGCAGAGGAGTCGGTGATTTCGGCTCGGTGGACGATACCGGTGACAATGTATGCAGGGGCGGCTCTTCGGGCTTGCTCAGTGCTTTCTGCAAAGGAGACTTGCAGCCCATGACGGCTGAGGGCGTCTGCAAAGGATCGGCTGATCCATTCATTGGCAGCGATGCTTCCAGCAAAAGTGGAGCCATCGGTGCGCAGGCCGAGGTGCATGTAGGCGCGTTTGTCGGCAAAGAGGACGACAGCCACATTGGGAGCGCCGGGTGCCGGCAGTATGCTACTGTCCTTTGGGGGGTACATAAGGCTGACTGTGTTGCTTGGGCCGCATGCTGTGCAGAGAGCGCAGAGCAGTGTAAAGGTGAGTAATTTCAAGAGCGTATTGTTTTTCATGAAAAGTCTCCCATTCCTATGGAACAGCTTTTTAGGGTGTAGTGTTTTGTGAGTGCAGCGCGCGCTTTCTGTGCATAATCAGTCTGCCCTCTAGACAATTTCTACATAGTACACATTTTTTATAGTGTTGGCAAATACTTCCTTGGGGCTTGTTTTTGAGCTGTCGCGTCATGCGCATGCTTATTTTGAAATGGTTGTGGGGGAAAGCTTTTTTTATTTACTTACATTTAAAATGAAAGTGCACCTTTTTCTACCTCGTCCAGAAATGCCTCATATGGAGTTCTGTGGTCAAGGCATGTTCTCGGCCTATGGTTAAGTTTCAGAATGGCGCTCATAACATCATCTCGTGTAAGCGCTTCTAAGCTCGCTCCTTTATGGCAATATTGCCTCAGAAGGGTATTGGAGTTTCATTGAGGCCACAAAACATCCCTAAAAGCATAACTGTTAAAATATCCTCTATGCGATAACGGTAGCCGCAGTAGTCTGAAGCTTCAGCAACGTAAATCATAGCAACATGAAATTTTTTATCATAGTCCTTGCCCCTCAAATAATTTGAAACAAAGATAACATACTGAAATGTATTTTAAAAGAATTATTTTTTAAATATATTTAAAGTGTTTACCTGCTGTCAAGAGGTGCTGGGACTCCAATACAAATCGGAGTCACGTGGAAGAAAAGCACTGAGGCTGTAATTAATGCTTGACATTCACGCTCTCTCACAGTAGTAAACATCGACGTGAGGGAACACCGCCTCGCACGGTGCCAATATGCCCGGATGGTGGAATTGGTAGACACAAGGGACTTAAAATCCCTCGGCGGCAACG
>CAYJGA010000227.1:0-3931 GCA_964369255.1 uncultured Desulfovibrionaceae bacterium | reverse complement strand
GACAGCAGTCAGCGCACCCTAGGTATGCTGGACTATTCTGTCTTCCCGGACGAATACGTGCAAAAAACCTTTCCTCACTGGCGCTTGAGCCTCTTCAGCGATTTCAAGGAAATGCTCGACGCTTACAAAGCACGACGCATCGGCGCCATACTGCTTTCAAATGTGGAAGCGGAGTATCTGATTTCGCGCTTGGGTGTTGCGGGGCATAAAATCAGTGCCACATCCCTTGTCCTGCCTCTGCAATTCTACCTGTCCAAGGCATTTCCGCCGGAGGCCATGAGCATCCTCAATGCCTACATTGACAAACTCAGCCCCGATGCTGTGCAGCAAATTATTGTCGCGGCCGGTGTTGCCATCCGCGCCCCTGTTACAGTGCAGGAATTTGTGACAGAGCACTGGATTCCTATTTCTTTACTGCTGGGCACACTCTTATTCTTTGGAAGCGCCATCTACGCCGACAAGGCGCACCGCGAAAAAAAGATGCTTCACGACATCATCAATAAAGATAAACTCACGGGACTCTGCTCCAATGCCAGAGCTTTTGAGGTTATCACGACGACGCTCAAGCGCGCAAAGTCCGGACAGTACATGATTTTCTGTATTGACATCGACAATTTCAGCCTACTCAACCAAGTATACGGACGAGAAAAGGCGGAGCAAGTCCTCATTTTTTTGGGTCGTATGTTTGAAAAAAAGTATATCCATGACCAAGGGGCAGACTGCGTGGCACGCCTTGGCGGCGACCTTTTTCTTGTTTTCACAAAAACGCGTCCTATGAACAGCACCTATGACCCGCCCGAATTTCACACGAAGATCATCGAAGGTGTGCGTGATATTTTGCAAAATACCTATACGATTTGCCTCTCTCGCGGCAGTTATATCATTGAAGACCCCGCACTGCCTGTGGAAACCATGCTCTATTATTGCAACGCCGCGCGCCGTCAAGGCAAGCAAGCCTATGGCATGTCCTCGGCATGCTTCACAGCCGCGATGGCCAACGAAATCAACGCGCAGCAAGAAGTTATATCAAAAATGGAAGCCGCACTTCTTAACGAAGAGTTTACCTTGATTTTTCAACCAAAGGTCAACCTGCAAAGCATGCGTATCTGCGGTGCGGAAGTGCTTGTGCGCTGGCTCCCCCCAAATGCCTCGCCCATCTATCCGGATGCCTTCATCCCTGTTTTTGAGTCCAACGCCTTTATCGCGCGTCTTGATATGTATGTTTTTGAAAAGGCATGTGATTTTATACAAAGAAATCGACATACTGCCGGTTTTGTCCCCCTTGCCATCAACTTGTCAGGCATGACCATGCTCCACAGCGAGACCTACGACAGCATCGTCGCAGCCATGCAAAAGTACGACGTTTCCGCGCGAGAAATCGAAATAGAGCTGACAGAAAGCGCCCTTGTGAATGAGTCCAGCGCATTCCTCGAAAGCATTAGCGCATTTGCCCGTCTTGGCTTTAAAATTGCCATTGACGATTTTGGCACCGGTGTTTCCTCTCTCCATCGCCTCAGCGCCATGCCTGTGGATGTGGTGAAGCTCGACAAGTCCTTCCTCGACACCAAGCTCCCCAAAAAACGCGGGAGTCTGCTTGTGGAAAGTATCATCACCATGTTGCACCGCCTTGGTATCAAGGTTGTGGCCGAAGGCGTGGAAACAGACGCACAAGTAGCTATTTTACAAAATATGCAATGCGATATAGTACAGGGCTATTATTTCTATAAGCCGCAATATGAAAAGGCTTTTATCAACTCACTCATCAGCGCCGCAGAGCAAGATCAAAGGCGCAACGAAACATTTGCAGCGTAAGATTTTGTGTTTTTTAAGTTTTTGTTTTTTAAGTTGTCTTGGGGGGGGAAACTTTTTTTAGGAAAAAAAAGCTTTCCCCCCAAACATCTCTTTGACCTTTCGTGTCATGCCTCAAAAAGTCTCAAATAACTCAGATAAGGATTTCATGAAAATTTTACACCAATTATTTTATGCCATAGTGCACAGCATACGCGATGGCGTACACATTGCGAAGAATTTATTCCCTGTCATTATCAGCATCGTCATTATTTTGAAAGTACTTCAAGAGCTCAACCTTGTGCGCTACCTTGCCTTCCCCCTTGAGCCAATCATGGGATTGATGGGTTTGCCTGCGGAGCTTGGTATAGTGTGGGCGGCTGCTATACTCAACAGTGTCTATTCTGCATTGGTAATTTTGCCGAGCGTCCTGCGGACTATACCTGCGCTCAGCGTAGAACAAGCCACTGTGTTGGGGCTTATTATTCTTATTGCTCATTCGCTCATTTTAGAGACACGTATTGCGGGGCAGTGCGGTCTCTCCATGCGCTTCCAGTTCTTTTTACGCTTTTTCACCGCCATTGTCGCAGGACTCGTCTTGCACTGGATTTGCTCCTTTTTCAATATTTGGCAGGAAGATGCGCATATTCTGTTGCTGCCACAAGAAGCCACTACCTCGTGGACAGCATGGGTCATAGGTGAAGTGTGGAATCTTTTGCAAATATTTATCATCATTTGTTGTGTAATGCTCTTCACAAGAGCCATGAACTACTTTAAAATTTCGTATTATTTTGGGAAACTCTTGGCGCCAATCCTGCGACTTGTCGGCATTTCTAAGGCAGGAACCAATGTTGTCATCGTCGGTTTGAGTATCGGCATCATGTATGGAGCAGGTGTTATCATCAAAGAAAGCCAAGATGGAACGCTTTCCAAAGCGGACAGCTTCGCTGCCATGAGCCTTATGAGCATTGCCCACGCACTCATCGAAGATACATTCTTATTCGTGTTCATAGGCGCCTCCTTGTGGGGATTGCTCGTATTTCGTTTTATTGTTGCGGTCATTGTCAGCATGCTTATCAAGCGCTTTTATGCGTATAAATACGCGTGATTTATGAGGGCAAGCGCAAAACTGGAGATTATAGATGGAGAATATACATGCACGAACAGGTTTTTAACACAATGCTGCAAGGGGTAGGCAAAACGCCCCTTGTGAAGCTTGGTAAAATAAATAACACAGGATGCGAAATCTATGTAAAGCTTGAAAGCCGCAATCCCGCAGGCTCCATCAAGGACAGAATTGCTGTCTATATGGTGGAGCGCGCCCTTGAGTTGCGGGAACATTGCGCCGCGGTCACCATCGTAGAGCCAACCAGTGGCAACACGGGCATCGCTCTTGCGCTCCTGTCGGCCGTGCGCGGCTTTCGCTGCATCCTTACTATGCCCGAAAGCATGAGCGTCGAGCGACAAAAACTGCTCCGCGCCTATGGCGCAGAGGTCGTTCTTACGCCGGCGACAGAAGGCATGGAAGGCGCTGTACGCAAGGCGGAAGAACTTTGTGCAAATACAGAACTCGCCCTTTATCCTAATCAGTTCGCCAATCCGCATGTGGTGGAAGCGCACTACAAGGGCACGGGGCCGGAGATACTTGCGCAGTGTCGGGAGCTGTCTTTTTCCTCTCGCGCCCCTCTCGACGCTCTCGTCGCGGGCGTAGGTACAGGTGGCACCATTTCCGGCACAGGGCTTTTTTTACGCGAACACCTGCCACACATACGCCTTGTGGCGGTGGAGCCGACAGAATCGCCCTTGCTTTCAGAAGGGCGTGCGGGTGCGCATGGCATACAAGGCATAGGCGCAAACTTTGTTCCGTCCATTGTGCGACGCGATCTTCTCGACGAGGTTATGCAAGTCTCCACGCAAGACGCGCTGCATATGAGCCGCGCGCTCTTCCGACAGGAGGGCATAAGCTGCGGCATCTCGTCCGGTGCCAATGTGTGCGCAGCTCTGCGCCTTGCGGCGCGGGCTGAAATGCGCGGCAAGCGCATTGTTACCTTCATATGTGATGGCGGCGAGCGCTATATGTCCACAGCGCTCTTTGACAACAGTGCCTAGTGCCCTGTCATGGCTAAAAGTTTTTTTTGAAAGG
>CAYJGA010000226.1:0-3937 GCA_964369255.1 uncultured Desulfovibrionaceae bacterium | reverse complement strand
CCCCAAGAAAAAAACTCAAACAAAAAATAAAAACCAAAAAAAGCTTTCCCCTAAACCCCTTCAAAAAACCTCTTAATATCTATAATGCGCGGCTTTGTAAGGACCTGCGACGTTGACGCCGATGTAATCGGCTTGCTCTTGCGACAGAGTGGTGAGCTTGACGCCGAGACGGTCGAGGTGGAGGCGAGCTACTTCTTCGTCCAATTCCTTGGGCAGGGTGTAGACTTGCTTTTCAAGAGTTGCGTCGGTGGCGAGACGGATTTGCGCCAGCACTTGGTTTGTGAAGCTGTTGGACATGACAAAGCTTGCATGCCCTGTGGCGCAGCCGAGGTTCACAAGGCGGCCTTCGGCAAGCACGATGAGGGAACGACCGGACTTGAGCGTCCACTTGTCCACTTGTGGCTTGATGTTGAGGCAAGTGATGCCATCGGTGTCTTCAAGGTAGCTCATTTCGATTTCATTGTCGAAGTGACCGATATTGCAGATGATGGCCTCGTCCTTCATGGCTTCCATGTGGGCGGCGGTGATGACATGATAATTGCCTGTGGCAGTGACAAAGATGTCGCCTTCGGTGACGGCCTCGTCCATGGTGGTAACTTCATAGCCTTCCATGGCGGCTTGGAGGGCGCAAATGGGGTCTATTTCTGTGACGATGACACGCGCACCAAAACCGCGCATGGACTGGGCGCAGCCCTTGCCGACGTCGCCATACCCGATGACAACGACGACTTTGCCGGCCACCATGATGTCTGTGGCGCGACTCGCGGCAGCCGTAAAGGTTGTCAAACTTTGACTTTGTGACGGAATCGTTCACATTGATGCCGGGGAAGAGCAATTCGCCGCGTTCTGCCAGCTGGTAGAGACGATGCACGCCTGTGGTGGTTTCTTCAGACACGCCCTTGATTTTTGCGGCGACGCGCTGCCAGCGCTCCTTGTCCTGCGAATAGGACAAGGCGAGGCGATCCATGATAATTTGCAACTCTTTGTTGTCGGATTTTTGCTCCAACAAGGAGGGGTCTTTTTCTACGTCGACGCCCTTGTGAATCATGAGGGTGGCGTCGCCGCCGTCGTCGACGATGAGGTCGGGGCCGCTTCCGTCAGGCCATGTGAGTGCCATCTCCGTGCACCACCAATATTCCTCGAGGGTTTCGCCCTTCCATGCAAAGACTTTTGCAAGGCCGAGGTCTGCGATGGCGGCGGCGGCGTGGTCTTGTGTGGAGAAAATATTGCAGGATGCCCAGCGTAAATCCGCTCCGAGTGCGTGCAATGCTTTAATGAGCATGGCGGTTTGAATGGTCATATGCAAGGAGCCCATGATTTTTAAACCCTTTAAGGGCTTTTCATCGCCGTATTTTGCGATGCACTGCATGAGGCCGGGCATTTCGCGCTCAGACAGTTGCATTTCCTTCTTGCCAAAATCGGCGAGGGACATATCCGCCACTTTGTTTTCAATGGAGAGATCGATGGGCTGTGCCATGTGAATATTCCTTTTTTACGCTGTTAAATGTTATTTTTCTGCAATAAATAATAAAAGACTTAAGCCTTTTTCCACACGCTGGCGCCGCATTTCCACATGACGCAACGCCGCATCATCAATAAATGAACGCAACATCTCTTCCGTAAAGCCAAGCCAACGGTCGCCATACTGCGCACGCATTTTCTCATTATTGTGCTTTTCAAAGTCTGCCAGAAGGAGACGTCCGCCGGGGCGCAAAATACGCGCCACTTCCTTGAGCGTATCCAGCGGCTTTGTGAGATGGTGCAACACAAGGTTGATGGACGCAAAGTCCGCCTCATTGTCGCGCAGGGGCAAGTGGTCAAGCTCGCCAATGCGTAAGGAAACACGGGCGGCGGCGCCGTCTTTGTCGAACTCTCCGCTCGAGTCCGCCACATATTCCGGCGCAAAACGACGCCGCGCCATCTCAAGCATACGCGGGCTGCCATCCACACCTACGACGCCCTGCGTCAAGGGCAACATTTTTTCAAGCACAGAACCTGTGCCACAGCCCAAGTCCACCGCCAAGGCGCAAGGGCGTGGCAAGGCCGCGCACACAGCGCTTGCAAGGTCAAAGTTCCCTAAAATTTCCCTGTTGAGCGCGTCCCAATCCTCCGCCACAGCATTGAAAAATTGACGCGTCTTGAGGACACGCTCTTCAATACAGTGCGAGGCAAGGCGCACATCCTTTTGCATGGTGACATCCACTTCCATAAAAGGCATGACACTGGCAATGAACTGGCGCCCCTGTCCTGTGTCCGGCGCAGAATAAAACACCCACAGGCCATCACGCCGCCATTGCAAAAGCCCCGCTTCTGTCAATATCTTCAAATGGCGCGACACGCGCGACTGCCCCATCTCCAAAATATGGACAAGCTCGTTCACAGACAGCTCATAGTGCCAGAGCACATGCAAAAGGCGCAAACGCGTCTCATCGGCAAGGGCCTTAAAGTAAAGAAATGCAGAGGATAGAGAGGACATGGGCGTCTTTTCCTTATAAATCATTATATGCATCAAGAAAGCTTGATACATATATCAAGCTTTGCGCATATAGTCAAGTGTTCATATGCGCCTTCCCCATAAAAAAAGGGAAAGCCCGTGGCTTTCCCTTTTTATTTTATAAGGATAGGTTTTTATTTTTTTTCGGCGTCGTCAGTCTCAGCGCTGGCATCAGCAGCATTGGCCTTTTCCGCTTCTTCCTGTTCGCGTTGGCGGTCGGCTTGCGCTTGTGAGAGGTCGCTGAGGAGCACTCTGTCGGGGTTTGCCTCATCTGCTTGGGGCACCTGTATTCCAAGGCGCTTTTCGTGGTTGATGAGGATGGGTCCCACAAGGTTGAGTGCTGTCAGTTCCGGCTGTCCGTGTGGCACTGTCACTGTCACGAGGACAGCTACCTGTTTTATGTCGGTGAGTTCCAGCATTTTTTGTTCAGCTTCGCCCACGTGGATGCTGTACTCTTCCATGAAGCTGAAGGGATCTGTCACGAGCAGGCCAAGACGCGCATCCTCCATACTTTGGAGCAAGAGCAAGGGACTGTCGGGACGGATTTGCAACAGTGTAAATTTGTGCAAGCCTTCAAAGCCTGCAAGGCCACGGGGAAAGTGAAGAATGGTTTCTTCGTCAATTTGACGCATACCCAAGCGGGTATCCACTTCTATGTAGTTTTGTCCTGCCATATGTTCGCCACCAGCATAAGATCTTCGTTGCTTGTTTCTAAAGCGAGACGGTTTTCTTCTGTCACGCGATTATAGACCTCTTCCCGATAGACGGTCACGTCATCGGGGAGATCTATACCCAATTTGACTTGTTTACCCTGCATGCCAAGCACTGTAATTCGTATGTTTTCACCGACATACAGACTTTCTCCAGGGCGGCGTGTGAGTATTAACATAATGTATTTCCGTTGTATAGAGGCAGCAGGCGAAAAAACATGCGGCCTACAAGTATTGCATCAAGTTAAGTTGTAAAATCTGCGACGTGGACTGTAAGACCGTCGTATATGTCAACTCTTGCTTTGCCAAGTTGTTCATGAGCGTTGTAAGGTCAATATCCTCAGCATAACTTAAACGCGATTGCATATCAAGCTTTGTGGCATTCAAGACGTCGTCCGCAAGGTCCAGTCTGTTTTCAATGCCACCAACCTTCGCGGCCTGTACAAGAACATGTTCGTGAGCATTTGTCAACTCCGCATACATCTTCGAGATGCCATCCACATCATTAAATTCAGCATAGGCGATAAGTCTGCCAATAGTATCAAAAAGATTTGGCCCTTCCACAGTATTGCCTTGATACTCGCCGCCAAACACATCCTTGCCCACTTGGTTCACATCCACATAGGTGTCTTCCATGATTTCAAACTCAAGGTCGGCGCGGTCGGGGTGGACGGTGAATTGTGCACCTGCTTTTAAAGGTTCCGCGGTGGAAAGGTCTACATAGCCGCCGGGC
>CAYJGA010000225.1:0-3958 GCA_964369255.1 uncultured Desulfovibrionaceae bacterium | reverse complement strand
CCCATGCCGAAGTGGGCGTGCTGAATCACATCTTGTGACTGTAAGGTCATTGTACTGTTATAGGGCTGCGCTTCTGGAGCGGAGGGTTTCTCCATCTCTTGACGCCACGCTTTTTCCACGGCGTTGGCCTCTGCTAAGGCCTTGCTTGTGAGGCGCTTGGGGGCAGCACTGCGCGTTGCGCTTTGGGGGGCTGCCATGGCGTCCTTGCGGGTGGTGCCGGAACGCACGCGTTTTACGTCGCCCCCCTCACCCTTGGGCAAGCGCGGCGGATAGTATTTGTGAACACTGCGACAAGCGCAACATTCAACTTTGACAATGACATCGCCAACCATCGCCACAATGATGTGGCCTGTACGATCTTGACATCGTGTACAATGCGCTTCGATGCGCTTGCCGGGTTCCAGTGCTGTACTACTCATACTTATTTCCATTTATGACGCTGAAGATTTTTTTTGTCCGAGGAACACTTTCAACGTGTGCGTCAACTTTTCCATATCAATGGGTTTTGCCACATGCGCATTCATGCCATGCGCAATGGTCATATCAATGTCTTCTTGGAAGGCATTGGCTGTCATAGCCACAATAGGTACTGTTAAAGCATCCTGACGGGGCAGGCTGCGGATAGCTTCTGCTGCTGCGTAACCGTTCATCTTGGGCATTTGAAGATCCATAAAAATCAAATCGTAATAGCCCTCGGGAGAATTTGAAAACGCTTCCAGTGCTGTGGTTCCGTCGTCTGCCTCATCAATTTCCAGTTCAAAGGGTGAAAGAAGTTCGCTTGCAATCATGCGGTTGATGTCTACATCATCCACAAGCAAAACGCGCTTGCCGGGGGTGATGGACACTTCCTCACTGGTCACATCGCCGCTCATGTCCTTATCTTCCAATATCCAAAGACTAAAGCTAAACTCGCTGCCCTTGTTGACTGCGCTTTTTACTTCAATATCGCTGCCAAGTAAAACAGCAATGTTTCGGCTTATGGAAAGACCAAGGCCTGTGCCGCCATAGGTTCTCGTAATGTGCCCGCTCCCTTGCTCAAAGGGCGTAAATAAATGTTCTAAGACGTCCTCAGAAATACCAATACCAGAGTCGCGCACAGAGAAATGGACATGGCTCTTGCTGCCGTCGTGGGCGAGTTGCTTCACAAGGAAGGTGATTGAACCAAGCTCCGGCGTGAACTTGACAGCATTGCCAAGCAAGTTAATGAGTACTTGTCGTAGGCGCAACTCATCAGAAATGAAGTGGCTTTGCTCAAATCCCTCCATAATAACATCGAATTTAATGTTCTTACTTTCACAACGCGGACGGATAATATCTGCCACATCTTGCACCATCTTGTCCATATCAAAGCTGACTTCACTCAGCTCAATCTTGCCTGCTTCAATCTTGGAAATGTCCAAAATGTCATTGAGCAGGCCGAGTAAGTGTGTGGAGGAGGTTTCAATTTGATGTACATGTGAAAGCAATTCGTCAGTTTTTGACGTGTCTTGAGGCTTTGACGTGTCATGGGACTGTGACGCGGCTTCGTCCAATTCTTGCAGTTTACGCTTTGTTATATTCGCCATGCCGATAATGGCATTCATGGGCGTGCGAATTTCATGGCTCATGCGAGCTAAAAATTCACTCTTGGACTTGCTGGCCTTGTTGGCGTCTTCCACGGCTTTGATCAAATCGCGCTGCATGGTGCGCAACTCTTTTTCGATGGACACCCGCTGCGTCACATCGCGCCCCACGCCCAAGACGGCGCGCAACTGACCCTCGCTGTTAAAGATAGGCTCGCGCACAATATCAAGAATTTCTTCGTGCCCGTCTGCAAAGACAAGACGCTCTTCCGTATACTGCGTTGTACCTGCCAAGAAGACATCTTGCGAATTGATGGATGATCTATGATAGGCTTCTTCGCTCAAAATCTCATAGTCCGGCGTTCCTTGAATTTCCTCGGGACTCTTGCCAATAAATGCCGCAAAGCGCGGGTTGACAGATAGGTACACTCCCTCAGGGCTCTTGAGCCAGATAAGGTCTGGCGAGGCAGAGATAACCGTATCAAGGAGCGCACGCTCACGCTCAAGGCGTTCTTGCTCATCAATGAGCGTTGTCACATCTTGAGACTCCAAGATGACACCCACATTAGTGCCGCTTTTGCTCGTAAAATACGAGCACTTTGTTCTGTAATACGAGGCTGTAAGAGCATGATAAATGATGCCGGAGTCGCGTCCTGCAAGGAAGCCTGCAATGGGGGAATCCTCATCTTGGAAAATGCTGACATCACTATACATCTTGCCAACAACATCAGAAAGCTCTTTTTTATGCAAGGCAAGGCTTGCGTCATTCATGTAAATAACAACGCCGTCGAGGTTTGTGATAGTCATGGGGCCTTTGACGCTGTCCACAATGTTGTCGGCCAAGTCGTCCAGACAGTCAGATAAAATGCCCACTTCATCGCGTACTGTGGAGTGGAAGCGGAACTGACGCTCACCGGAGCGGAAACGATTGATGCCTGCAATGATATGGGTAATTTTCTTCGTAATACTTGACGCCATCCAAATGGCAACCAATATGACGATGACGGTCATAATCAGCGTCGAAACCGACAGGCTTGTGGCTGTGTTCCACAAGTTTGTTTTGATGGATGTGAGCGTTTCCTCAGAGATAGCTTTCAATTCTTGGTCGGCTTCATCCACGAGTGCCAGAATTTTTTCTTGGCTTTCAATGGCCGGCATATGGAAGTCGTCCACGCCCGCAGTGGCGGTGACAATGCCAAAGCCGTGGAGCGCGTCGCCGTATTGTCCCGTATAATAGGGAATGGCGGCAACGGTTGTAAGCTTCCACAAGCCACTCCAGAGAATGAGGAAGGAGCCGGAGCCGCCGTCGGTGGCGACGTCGTACCAGCCCACGCACTGCGGAGCAAAATTCAGATAGCGACAGTCAAGGCCCACAAGGCCTTGCTTCAAAAGAGGCACTGCCGGCTTTATCTCGCGGCTTTGGTTGGCAAAGGTCGGCTCTCCCACGATAAAATCCGCGTACGTTTGTCCGCTGGCTTGCCATTTTTCATAGGTGGGCATGTCGAGGAAGGGGACTTGCGGGTCGCCTGTTTCTGCGTCATAGCCTGCAATGGAGTGGTGGCGCGGGTGTACGATGCTCCGCCCTTTATGGTCCCATATAAAGAGGTAGTTGCCGCGAATGGCATCGGAAAGTTCCGTGTAGCGCTCGTCACCGGGAACGAGGTGGTTTACCAGCTCCATGATATGGTCATGGTTGAGGGCAAGCGTCACATAGCCAATAATTTCCCCATTTTCTTCCACAGGCGTCGCCCAACGCACGATGCCTTGAAAACGCTTGCCGTGGGGATTTTCAGGGCCTGCGAAAGCGGCCTTTTCTGGTTCATAGGGGATACCCTTTTTTTCCGCATTTTCAGGGTTGTAAATACCTATAATCGGTGTGCCGACGTATTCGCCGATGACATCGGAAACATATATTTCGCCGGGCTTGAGTTGCTTTAAATGCGCAAAGTAATCTTCCGCACGACAGAAGGTATTGCGCTTGTCAGACACGTCCTTGAGCGCGGAATCCATAACATCGCTGCTTGTGACCTTTATTTGCTCTTGACCGTTTATGTCTACAAAGGTCATCTCCAAGTAAAGGGGCTTTGCCTCATACTCAAACTGCTCCGGCGGTCGATACCTAAAGCGAATATCATTTTCTTCAGAGGAAGAAACAATCTTTCTGTAGTCTTTGTTTTGCTTTGTTGAAACCCATGTTTTGCCATCATCGGCAAGAACCCACTCGCTCTGCTTGACGATACGTCCCGCACGGTTTTCGATGAAATTCTCATATATGGAAGTTTTTACAGGAAGTGCAGATGCTAGTCGCAAGTCGTCGTCGCGCGCATAAATAAAGCGCGCGACGCGGGTTGGCGCGTCTGTAGTCATGCGTTAAATTTATTCCGTAGCGCCATTGT
>CAYJGA010000224.1:0-3961 GCA_964369255.1 uncultured Desulfovibrionaceae bacterium | reverse complement strand
CTTGTGCTTTTGCGACGTACACTACAACGCCCCCGCCCGTCTTGTGGCGGCGCTCATGCCCGCAATTGTGGCACAGGCGGGGCGTGTCGTACTCGTGGGTGTGGGGGGGCTTATGCCATCCCTGCTCGTAGCGGCGGAGCTTATGGGGGTGGAAGATGTTTTGACCGTGCCACAGGACGCTCTGCGCGAGCCACATGTGGCACGCATGCTCATGGAATATGTAGGAGCGCATGAGGTACACGGAAAGGGGCGGGCTTTATTTTTGCAAACGCATGCACTCGACGCACCTCATTTTTGGCTGTCATTATGGGAATATATGCGGATTCGCCATATTCCCTATTGGCATGAAGACAGCCTTCCACGTATGCAGGTACACCCATCTCTTACACAAGAGCAGAGGGATTTACTTGCATGGGCGCAACCCGGCGCGATGGATATAAAGAATGCACAAGACGCAAATGCCATCTATGGTTGGGACGAGAGTCAAGCGCCGCTTCCCGCGCATATGACGCAAGCGTGGGGGTGTGGCATGGAGGGCTGCTATGTACATGAGAGTTTGCACAAAAGCTTTTTTCACAATATAACTATTGCAGCCGGAATGTCGACAACGCCTAAAAAAGGGGTCTGAAAATGCAAGATACCCTCAAAAAAAGCATCTTGAAAAGAGCCAAGCAGGATTGGCAGCAGCTTGATATTACAGACGATTTCATCTTTTCTAAATTTATGCAGGATGAAAATATTTGTAAAGAGGTGTTAGAAATATTGTTGCCCTTTGACATTGCTCACATCGAATATATAGAATATCAAAAAACTATTGATATTTTTAAAGAAGCAAAAAGTGTGCGTTTTGATGTCTATGTGAGAGAAATGGGTAAAGTGTACAATGTGGAAATGCAAATACAGAAAGAAGCAGACATTGCTAAGCGCGGCCGTTTCTATCAGGCGGCCATTGATTTTGATATGCTGGAAAAAGGTGACAAATATCAAGAGCTAAAGGAGAGCTTTGTCATTTTTATCTGTACTTTCGATCCTTTTGGATATGGATTGCCCTGTTATAATTTTAAAAATATATGCCAAGAAAATAAAGACATTGAACTGGGCGATGGGCGACAAATATTTTTTTTCAATGCCGGTGCTTATGCCAAGGAAGATGACATACGACGAAACAAGTTTTTGGCCTTTATAGCAGGAAAGGAAAGCGATGATCCTGTCATGGCAAAATTTGCTGAAGCAATAGAAAAAATCAAGCACAACAATGTGTTGGAGGGTCAGTATATGAATTCTATACTCAAATATCACGACGCTTTGTATGAAGGGGAAATAAGAGGCAGGGCGCTTGGCAAGCTTGAAGGCATAGAACTTGGCGAAAAACTTGGCGAAAAAAGAGGTTTAGAACGCGGTAAGCTTGAAATTGCAAGGAAATTGCTGGATATTCTAGACGATACCCTTATTGCTGAGAAAACTGGTCTTTCCTTGGATGAAGTCCACGCCTTGAGGCAGTAGTGCTTTGTAAAGTCTAAAAGATTTTTTTGAAAGGGCTTTGTGGACGACTTTTTGGGAAAAATGTCTCCTTGCAAACCTCACAATCATATCGGGTGGTACTCTATGACACAGGCAGTGCAGACATTACGCAATATTGGCATCATCGCTCATATTGACGCCGGAAAAACGACCCTCACAGAGAGGATGCTCTTCTACACGCAAAAAATCCATCGAATGGGTGAAGTACACAATGGCACCGCCACCATGGACTACTTGCCGGAAGAACAAGAGCGCGGCATCACCATCACATCTGCCTGCACGACATGTCAGTGGCTTTGGAAGAACACGGCATACAGTGTCAATATTATTGACACGCCGGGGCATGTGGATTTCACCATGGAAGTAGAGCGCTGCTTACGCGTCCTTGACGGGGCAGTGGGGGTCTTTTGCGCCGTCGGTGGCGTGGAACCGCAATCAGAAACGGTGTGGCGGCAATCCGAATCCTTTGGCGTGCCCAAGGTGGCCTTTATTAACAAGGTTGACAGAGCGGGCGCGGATGTGGAATCTGTCCTTGAAGCCATGCGTCAACGCTTACGCATACAACCTGTGTTACTCACCATGCCCTTGGGGCAAGGTGAGGATTTTACAGCGCTCTTAGACATCGTCACAGAAGAGCGTCTTGATTTTTCCGCAGACGACCAAGGGCGCACCATCACGCGCGCGCCCCTCAGCACAGACGAAGCCGCGCTTGTGGCGCCGTGGCGCGAGCGGCTTCTGGAGCATATCGCCGAGCATGATGAAGCATTTCTGGAGCGCTACCTCGAAGGAGACTCCTTCGTCGCCGAGGACATTATCGCTGTTTTGCGCAAAGCAACGCTTGAGCGACATGTGACGCCCGTGTTGTGCGGTTCTGCCTTGCGCAATGTGGGCGTCCAAAATGTGCTTGACGCGGTGGCATCGCTCTTGCCCTCCCCTGCGGACAGGCCACCGGCGGTGGCCTCTATTCCCATTGCCACGGGGGCCGACACACATGACGCACACAATGACTCGATATTCATTGACGCCGACAGCGATGCCCCTCTCGCCGCTCTTGTCTTTAAGGTACTCATGGACGGCGGCCGAAAACTGGCTTTTTTGCGTATATATGCTGGTACTTTGCAAGAAGGGGGCACCTGTTATAATGTGTATGAGCAGTGCGAGGACAGGGTACAGCGCCTCTATCGCTTGCACGCAGACCATCGGGAGCAGCTTGATGTAGCGGGCGCGGGGGATATTGTGGCAGTCGTCGGCTTGCGCTCTGCGCAGACTGGGCAGACCTATGTACACAAGCAGCGCCTCGTGCAGCTTGAGTCCATCGACACCTATGAACCTGTCATGACATTGGCGCTTGAACCTCACAATGCCGACGAAGGCAAGGCGCTTGATGACGCCCTTGAGCGCTACACCACGGAAGACCCCACACTGAAAGTACGCGTGGATGAAGGTTCGGGGCACCGCATGCTGTCTGGTATGGGGGAGTTACATCTTGATGTCATTTTAGAGCGAATGCAACGTGAATATGGTATTCGTCCGCGTTCCGGTCAGCCGCAAGTGCTGTGTCGTGAGAC
The DNA here is from genome assembly GCA_964369255.1 of uncultured Desulfovibrionaceae bacterium. GTDB lineage: Bacteria > Desulfobacterota > Desulfovibrionia > Desulfovibrionales > Desulfovibrionaceae > CAYJAD01. The sequence continues at coordinate 872 of CAYJGA010000224.1, read as the reverse complement.
AATCATGGCAAGCGCGTCGGCCGACGGTCTCTTTGACAAAGAACTCGGCAAGGAATATCATTTTGGCAGGGTGTCCATTTCCATGGAGCCCTTAGCACGCGGAGCTGGCAATGAGATTATTTTCGGAGAATTTTTGCCGCCAGAAGCGGTGACGGACGCGCGTGAATCTGCAAAAATTGGTATCAACAAAGTGTGGATTGACGCGACACTCCAAGGCATTGAAGACGCGCTGCAAAGCGGCCCCTGTCTTGGGTACGCTGTGCAAGATGTACGCGTTTGCGTGATGCACTTAGAAAAAAAGGAAGGGGCATCGTCGGCGCCGGGCTACCATATGGCGGCTGGCATGGCTGTACGAGACGCCCTTGCAAAGGCATCACCTGTGCTCTTAGAACCCATCATGCTTGTGGAAATCAGCGTTCCGGAAGAGCATGTGGGCGCTGTTATCAACCTTTTCAGCACGCGCGGCGGGCGTGTGGAGCATATTGATGACAAAGGACTCATGGGGAAGAGTATTCAAGGTCTTGCGCCTTTATCAAAGCTCTTTGGTTTTGCCACGGCGCTGCGTTCAGTAAGTCAAGGGCGTGCCGGACTCGTGATGCAGTTTTCGGCCTTTGATGCGGTTTAGTGTTTTTTTTCTTTCAGAAAAAATAAAAATACACTTTTAGAAAAAACAAAACACGAGGCACGGGCATGGCATTCTAATTGTATGAATCATTCTCAATAGCACGTGCCAAATACTCTTGAGAGTGTGCCAAAACTTCAAGTAAAACAAGGATGACTTGTGAGTTGTTTTTTTTATTCAAACGCGCAGATTGTATAGTTAAACAGATGGTTTTTTTGAAAGATGAGATAGACCCGCTCCTAAGGCGCAC
>CAYJGA010000223.1:0-3985 GCA_964369255.1 uncultured Desulfovibrionaceae bacterium | reverse complement strand
TTCACTGTGGTGAATTATCTGAACTGGATTTGCCTCATCCTGTGCTTTGGTTTTGCTGACTCTTTAAGCCCGCTTGTGAGTGCGAACCACGCCAAGAGGCAACCTGCACGCGTGCGCGCATTGCTTAAAGTGGCGCTTGTGACTGTGAGTTGTGTGGGCATCACATGCTTTGCGCTCATGAGTTTTTTCCCACAGGAGCTTATTGCTCTCTTCCTGCCCGAAACACAAGAGGCAAGCAGGGTGGACGGGGTGCAGGCGCGTCTTGTGGCAGAAGAATTTATGGGGATAAGCCGCTTCCTATTCCTTTTCTGCGGGGCAAACATCGTACTCACAGCCTATCTCACAGGCCTCTTGCAGGCGGCGGCCTCTGCGGTTGTGGCACTTTTACGCTCGCTCATACTCCCCTTTCTCCTCGTTTCTACATTGCCCTTGTTGTGGGATTACAAGGGCGTCGCCCTAGCTCTGCCCGTGGCAGAGATGGTGACACTTGCTGTGGCCTTGTTCTTGTGTCGCAAGTTGGCACCGCAAACAAGAGCAGGGCAGTCTGTATAAAAATACAAAACACCTTTTTCACTCTTCCATTCAAGAGCGCCGATTATCTAAGGGCTGTTTCTAAATAAAGAGATTTTTTTGAAGGGGGTTTTGGGGAAAGCTTTTTTTGTTTTTAATTTGAGTTTTTTTCTTGGGGGGAAACTTTTTTTAGGAAAAAAAAGCTTTCCCCCCAAAAATCTCTGCTCTTTGTATCCGTAAGGCTCGTTCCTCGCCTAACGGCTATGCCTTCGGCACCCGTTGGGCAGGCCCCCTTCAAAAAAACACATCGAAATGTCAAGGACTTGCCCACACCACAGCTTTTCCTTGCTTGACTTCTTTTAGAGAAGCTTTTAGCCTTGCCCCTTCTTTACCAGAAAAAATTACATACCAACAAGGATTTTACATATGCAAGATTTTGAACTTCTCGTGGAAAAAGACATGCAAGAAGTGTCCGGTGTGGCGCGTGTATGGCGTCACAAAAAGACAGGGGCAGAACTGCTCTCTATTTGCAACAATGATGAAAACAAGTGCTTTGGCGTGACATTTCGCACGCCGCCGTCGGACTCCTCCGGTGTGGCGCACATCTTAGAGCACTCTGTCCTGTGCGGCTCTGAAAAGTATCCTGTGCGCGAGCCATTTGTGGAATTGCTCAAAGGCTCGTTGCAAACGTTCTTAAATGCCTTCACCTTCCCCGACAAAACATGCTATCCTGTGGCAAGCACAAACTTACAGGATTTCTATAATCTCATCGACGTCTATATCGACGCCGTTTTTCATCCACGCATTACAGAAGATATATTCCATCAAGAAGGATGGCATGTAGAGGCCGACAGCCCCGAAGGGCCGTGGCACTTTAAGGGTGTCGTCTACAATGAAATGAAGGGTGTGTACTCCACGCCGGACTCCATGCTTGCAGAGGCCTCGCAACAAGCGGTCTTTCCGGATATGCTCTACAGCCTCGATTCCGGTGGGCATCCGCCTACTATCTTGACTTTGAGCTACGAGAATTTCAAGGCCTTCCACACAGACTTTTATCACCCCTCTAACGCCCGCTTTTTCTTCTGGGGAGACGATGCGGAAGAAAAACGTCTCGAAATTGTGGCTGCGGAGCTTTCTCGTTTTGAGGCGCGCTCTGCCAATTCTACTATTCCTTTACAAAAGCGTCTTGATATGCCGAGGCATTTGGAGTTTCCTTATGCCATCAGCGGTCAGAGTGATGCAGGGGCCGATGCAAGGGATGACGCTGAGGATGCTGACAGCACAAATAATGAGAATAAGAGCATGTTCACCGTAAACTGGCTCTTGTGCGAAACAGCGGATACACAAACCGCACTGCTCCTTGAAATGCTCGAACATATCCTTGAAGGCCTCCCCGGTTCTCCCTTACGAAAGGCGCTTATCGAGTCCGGCCTTGGAGAAGATACCACAGGCATCGGCCTTGAAACAGACTTGCGACAAATGTATTATTCCGTGGGTTTGAAGGGACTTGCCCATAGAAATGTTGCAGAAGCGGAACTGCTTATTTTTGATACGCTCGCCGCTCTTGTGGAAGAGGGCATCCCCGCAGACGCCATCGAAGCCGCTGTGAACAGTGTGGAATTTCAGCTTCGCGAAAACAATTCGGGACGCTTCCCTCGAGGGCTGTCCGCCATGATCCAGAGTCTTTCCACATGGCTTTACGACGGCGACCCCTTGGCACCCTTGGCATGGGAAGCGCCGCTGGCCTCCATTAAAGCGCGCCTTGCGGAAGGCGAAAAAATATTTGAGGACGCCATTGAACAGTTTTTCTTAAAGAACGACCATAGAAGCACAGTTGTCTTGCTGCCCGATCCCTTCCTCGCCGAGCAGCGCGAAGAAGCCGAAGCCGCGCACTTGCAACGACTGCACGAGGCGTGCAGTTCCGCTGAGCGTGAGGAATTGGTGCAAGAGACACAGCGCTTGCGCGCTCTTCAAGAAGAACCGGACAGTCCCGAAGACTTAGCTCGTATTCCCGCGGTGACACCGAAGGATGTACCACTCAAAAACACGCCTCTGCCCATTCGTGTCACCTCTACGGACGCTCGTCCGGATGCGTCCGTGCGTTCGGAATATGTGGTGCATGAGTTGGACACATCGGGCGTTGTTTATATGAATGTTTTGCTCTCCTTGCAGAGCGTTCCGGAGCGCCTCTTGCCCTTGGTGTCATTGTTTGGTCGCGCGCTCACAGAAATGGGGACAACCACAAAGAGCTTTGTGGAAATGGGCACGCATATCGCACGAAAGACGGGCGGCGTATGGGCGGCTCCTTTCTTCACAACGCATAAAGACTCCGCCGAAGCGCTGGCCTATCTTTCCGTGGGTGGCAAGGTGGTGCGTGATAAAATCCACGACCTTTTTGCTATTTTCCACGAAGTCCTGTTTGCTCCGCGCTTTGACCAACAAGAGCGCTTTCTGCAAATGGCCTTGGAAGCGAAGGCGCGACTGGAGCACGGCCTTTTGGCCGGCGGTCACAGCACTGTCTCCACGCGCTTACGCGCTCAGGGGACGCGCATAGGTCAGCTTGAAGAACTCACCGGCGGCATAACCTACCTTGGCACTGTGCGAAAGCTCATACAAGACATAGAGCGCAACTGGCCCTCTGTGCTGGCAGATTTACAAGAGCTGTATACGCTCACAGTGCATAGAAATGGGTGCATTTTAGACTGCACCGCCGATGGTCAGAGCCTCGGCCTTGTAGAGCCACATGTGGCACGCTTGCGCGATGCGCTCCCCGTTCGAGACCTTGTCCCACAGCAGTGGAGCAGCCTCTCCTTGCCCCGTGCGGAAGTCTTCACAGCCCCTTCACAGATAAACTTTGTCGGGAAAGGCGCGAACCTTTTCGACATGGGTTACACCTATCATGGCAGCGCCCATGTGATTTTGCGACATTTGCGTATGGGCTACTTATGGGAGAAGGTGCGTGTTCAAGGGGGCGCCTATGGTGCTTTCTGCGCCTTGGATCGCTTGAACGGAATGTTTGTGCAAGCGTCCTATCGTGACCCTTCTGTGCGCGAGACCATTGCGGTTTACGACAAAACATGCGAATATTTGCGCACCTTCGACCCCACACAGCGCGAACTTGACGGCGCCATCGTAGGCGCCATCGGCGACCTTGACAGCTATATGTTGCCGGACGCCAAGGGAGCGGCGTCGCTGACGCGTCATATGTGCGGCGACAGCGACGAGGCACGCCAACGCATGCGTGATGAAATTCTTTCCACAACGAAGGCGCATTTTAACGACTTTGCGGACATCATGAAGCAAGTGGCAGACAGCGGCGCTCTATGCGTGCTTGGTGGAAGCAAAGCGCACGACGTGGCGCTGCAAGAAGGTTGGAATGTGACGGAATTGCTTTAAGGAATACGGAGTTCTCGTTTTATGTGTTTTTTTGAAAGGGGTTTGGGGAAAACTTTTTTCTTGGGGGAAAACTTTTTTT
>CAYJGA010000222.1:0-3995 GCA_964369255.1 uncultured Desulfovibrionaceae bacterium | reverse complement strand
AAAAAAACGTTTAGACCTTACAAGAGACTAATATGCCAGAACAAATGTGCTACGAGGGCAAGGACTGCGCGTAGAGCTCTATACAATGACGAACCTTTATGGTGTCGCCATTTTGTGAAAGCATGTCCTCAAGATGCATCATGCATGCGGGACAGCTTGTGGCGACCACTTGGGCGCCGCTGTCCACCACATTCTGTCGCTTGCGCTGCCCTATTTTCGCGGAAAAATCATAGTGAAAAAGGTTAAATGAACCGCCGCAGCCGCAACAGCGATCGGCCTCGTTCATTTCCACAAAGCGATATGCGGGGTTCAGAGCCGCGACGGTGCGCGGCTCGATGCTGACGCCAAGGGATTTTTTCAAGTGACAGGGGTCGTGATAGGTCACGGCGACGGCGGCGGCGTGCGGTGCCTCTTCTGCGCGCAGTCCGAGCACTTGTACGAGGAATGCGCTTATATCCATGGCGCGCGGCGCTATCTCTGTCACAAGTTGCTGCTCGCGGGCTGTCATGCGGTCGGCGTAGCGCGGCCAAAATTCTGCGATGGTCGCTGTGCATGAGGCGCACGGGGTGAGGATGTAGTCAAAACTTTCTGTAGCATGAGAGCCATGAGAGCCATGGGAACCGTGGGAACCATGGGAACCGTGGGAACCGTGGGGCGCAAGGGCGGCGAGGTTGGCGCGAACTTGCGCAAGCATGCCTTTCACATCGCCGGAGGTCAGCGCCGGGATGCCACAACATGTCAGAGACTTCGGAACAAAGACGTCCACACCATGATGGCGCAAGACCTTGAGGCACGCCTCACTCATATCCGTATACATTTTATCGCCCAGACAGCCCGGAAAAAAGGCCACCTTCACCCCGCTTTTGCCAACAGGAATATGTGTGCCCGCACGGTGTGCAGCACCGGTCGTATGAGTCGCATGCAAGGGCTTTTTCGCAAGGGGGCGGATGAAACGCGCGCCGATAAGTGTGTCGAGCAGGGGCGCACGACAGGTTTTCTGCGTGTTAAATGTCGGTCGAAAAAGCAATGACTGACACGGCGCCCCCACGCGCATGGCGAGGTTGAAGAGTGTGGGCTTTGCCAAGAGTGTGCGAAAAATGATTTTTTTCAGCGGATGCAAACCCACATAGGCAAAGACAATTTCGCGTGCCTCAAGAAAAATATCCACGATACGCACGCCGGAGGGGCAGTTGGCCTGACACGAACCGCACAGCAAGCAGCGCCCGAGTTTCTCTGCCACTGCTTCAGGGTCTTGGATGAGCTGATGGGCGAGATTGTCCACCAAGGCAAGCTTGCCCCGCGCCACGTCGGCCTCCATCATGGACGCACCAAATGTGGGGCACACAGCCTGACACATGCCACACTTCATGCATGCGATGATGCGATCGGCGAGGCTCATGAGCTGTTGGGCCAATCGTTCTAACTGTGTCACTGCGCGCTCCTTTCTTCCTCTGTTCCCCTACTTGCTCCTGTACTTGCTCCTATACTGGGCTTTACGCTTGGCTCCACACTCACAAGCTTTGTGGGATTTAATAATCCCTTGGGGTCCAGCGCTTTGCGCAAGCGCCGCGAGAAGAGTATCGTCCCCTTGGATGTTTCCTTTTCAAGCCATTTGGCCTTGGCGGTGCCTATGCCATGCTCTCCGGAAAGGGTGCCTCCAAGTGTGAGAGCGACATCAAAAATCTCGTCGATGGCCTCTTCAACACGATGAAATTCTTGTGCATCGCGCTTATCGCACAAGATGGTGGGGTGCAAGTTGCCGTCGCCTGCGTGTCCGAAGGTGCCAATGTCCAATTGATATTTTGTGGCGATGCGGTCAAGCTCTTGCATCATGGCAGGGATTTTTGACCGCGGGACTGTGGCATCTTCAAGGACAGTGGTGGGACGACATCGGGCTAAGACAGGCAGCGCCATGCGTCGTGCTTCCCACAGCTTTGCTTTTTCGGCGGCGTCCTTTGCCACATGGATATGGGTGGCATTGCATGCTTTGAGGACGTTTTCCACAGCGTCGGCCTCATCCGCCACTTGCGCCGGATGCCCATCGACCTCAATAAGTAAAATGGCGCCTGCCTCGCGAGGCAGTCCGGCCTTTGTGTAATCGTCGACGCGCACAATGGTGTTATTGTCAAGAAATTCCAGCGTACAAGGCACCACATGGGCTGCAATGATGCCTGCCACCGCCTCCGCTGCGTGGTGCATGGAGGCAAACACAGCCATCAATGCTTTGCTCGCCTTAGGGGGCGGAATAAGTTTCAAAATAGCTTGCGAGATAACCCCCAAGGTGCCTTCGGATTGAATCATGAGTCCGGCGAGATTATAGCCTGTGACACATTTGACAGTGCGGGAACCGGACGTCACACGCTCGCCCGTGGCATCGAAAAAGTCGATGCCCATAAGATAGTCCTTCGTGACGCCGTATTTGAGACCGCGCAAGCCGCCGGCATTTTCCGCGATATTTCCGGCAAGGGTGGACACAGCTTGAGAGCCGGGATCGGGCGGATAAAAAAGCCCTGCCTTGGCAACTTCGGCGGCAAAATGCGCCGTCACAACGCCCGGTTCGACCACAGCATACAGGTCTTCGCGATTGATTTCCTTGATTTTTGTGAGGGCATTGGTGAGAATGACAACACTCTCACTGCTGTCGGGGATGGTACCACCTGAGAGATTGGTTCCTGCGCCGCGCACTGTCATGGGAATGCCATTGTCGTAGAGTTTTTTGACTGTCGTGCCAAGGGCTTCAAGAGTGGTTGGGCGCACAACCAAGGAAGGGACAACAGGTTTCAAGACAGCAGAATCATAAGCATAGCTCTGCCTGTCCGCTTCGGAAGAGAAGACATTTTCCTTTCCGAGAAGGGCTTCAAAATCTGTGGTGAGGGCTTTGTGTGACATATATGCTCCTTGCAAAAAGTCCACTGGTCGAAGAAATCAGAGCACAGAGGATTGTAAAACACATGTGTTCTTTGTGGAAATTATGCAAGAAGAGTGTGGGGATGTCAATGAAGAAGAAAAAGGCAGTCAAACAATGGATGTAAATTGAATATCTTGCCTAAAAAACTTTCGTATTTTCCATTCAAAAGCGCCGATTGTTTCGTTAAACAGATGTTTTTTTAGAAGGGGGTTTGCCCAGCGAGTACCGAAGGCATAGCCTTTAGGCGAGGAACGGGCCTTACGGATACAGAGAGCAGAGATGTGTGGGGGGAAAGCTTTTTTTCTAAAAAAAGTTTCCCCCCAAGAAAAAAACCTAGAAATCGACTTTTCCACCATGATAGGTCACAGTGAAGAGCTTCTCCATGACGGCGGCTTCAATGGTGCGTGGGTTCGTGCCGGTGCAAGGGTCGTTGACAGTGGCTACGGCAATCTCAGGCAGCTTTGCAAAGAATGTTGCTTCGTCTACGCCGAAAGCCTTGAGGGTTGCGGGCATGTTCATTTGCACGCGCAAGTCTTCAATCTTTGCCACGAGGGAAGCGACAAGCTCTGCGGTGTTCTCACCCTTGAGGTTCAAATACTGAGCGATGGCGGCGTACTTGCTCGCAGCTCTTTCGTCCTTCGCATTGTACTGGATGACGTAGGGCAAGAAGATTGCGTTGGCGCAACCATGAGGGATGTCAAAGATTTTCCCTGTCTTATGAGCCATGGAGTGCACGATGCCGAGGATGGCATTGGAGAAGGACATGCCAGCCATACATTGTGCCACATGCATTTCCTTACGCGCGTCGTCGTCGCCGTTGTAGGATTTGACGATGTCGCTCATAATCATGTCAATGGACTTGAAAGCCAAGGAGTCAGTGATGGCATTGGCCATAACAGACACGAAGGCTTCAAAGGAGTGGGTGAGTGCGTCCATGCCTGTGTTTGCCACCAAGGTGGGGGACATGCTCTTGACCAAGTTTGTGTCGAGGATGGCAACATCGGGGGTGATGTTGAAGTCCGCGATGGGATACTTGATGCCGGTCTTTTCATCGGTGAGGATGGAGAAGGCGGTCACTTCTGTGCCT
>CAYJGA010000221.1:1647-4019 GCA_964369255.1 uncultured Desulfovibrionaceae bacterium | reverse complement strand
GTGTGTGCGGCCTTCTGCCATGCGGCGTGCAAAATGTCCGCATCGCGGGTCAAGGGAAATTCAAGCCGCACGATGCGCGCGTCTGGGCTGATATGCGGCGTGGCAATGTCAAGCGCTGTGGAGTATGTGTTACGCGGCGAGGCGGCTGCCAAGACGACAGGCACATCTTGTAAAATGCGCGCAGCGCGCAGTGTGAGTAAATCCGGTGCGCCGGGGCCTACGCCCACACCATAGAGGGTTCCATACATATGCATCATCCTTTGTGTGTTTGTTGTGTATCCGCTGTCTTATTTGCCGTCTTACTTGTCGTCTTCTTCTTTAAGTAAATCAAAGTCAATAGTAGGATGCAGCCATCGTGCGAGCATTTCTGCGGATTCGATGGCGCGCGGGCCGGGTCGCGCGAAGGCGAGTTCATCGACCAAGAGCACGCGATCATTTTGCACAGCCTGCATGGTGGCATAGTGCGGGCGCTCTTCGACGGGTCGTGGGTTGGTGTTCATGGGGCCTTTTTGGATGATATAGGCTTCGGGGTTGTGGTTGATGAGGTATTCTTCATCAAGGCGGATGATTTTTGTGGGCGCTGTAATGATATTGCGTCCGCCGGCAAGGAGGATAATATTGTTGACGATAGATTCCCTGCCTGCCACGAGGAGGTGTGGGTATCGTACTTCGTAGATGACGGGCACGCGGCGAACATCGAGGAGGGCATTGTTGAGGTCGCCGAGGCGGTCTCTGTAACTTTTGATGAGCGCGCGTGCGCTGCCTTCATCGCCGGCGATTTTGCCGAGGGTTTCGAGGGCGCGAAACATATCATCAAAAGTTTCAAGTTTGAAAAAGATGACTGGCACACCGAGCTTTCTTAGGCCAAGTCCAAGTGTTTCTGCTTCTTTGCGTCCGAGAAATTGGAGAATGACATCGGGCTTGAGGGAGAGGATGCGCTCCATATTGGGACGCATGTGTGTGCCGACGACGGGCAGGGATTGTAGGGGAGTGAGGTGACTGTCTGCCGCCGTGCGTCCGACGATAATATGCTCAAGTCCGAGGGCAAGCAGGAGTTCATTGAGTGCTCCGTAGAGGGCGACGACGCGTGTGACAGGTGTGTCGAAAACAAGCTCATGACCTGTGTCGTCTGTAATGCGGATTTTGCCGTCTGCCGGTGCGGGGGCTGCTTCCGTATCCTCTTCCATATTCTCTTTCACTTCCACACCGAGGCGCTTGGCGATGTTATTCTGTGCGGCCTCAACGGACGCGCAGGGGAAGAGTGATGTTAGGAAGAGCACTGCCACAAGTAGCAGACAGAAGGTGATAGAGGGAGTATGCTTTTTCATATTTTTTCATTCCTTTTATGTGTAGTGCTTTGTGCGTACTAAAAGCAGTAGTTTGTTTTTTCTTTCAATGCGTGTTTTTAGCGTAAACAAAGCAGTAGTAGTGCTTTGTTTACACCAAAAGTATACTTATAAAAGCGGACTTGCTTTGTGCATTAACACAAAAATACTCTTCAAATTTTCCAGTCGCAAGCGCCGATTGCTTAGTTAACCAGCTGGTTTTTTTGAAAGGGGGTTTGGGGGAAGACTTTTTTTTCCTAAAAAAAGTTTTCCCCCCAAGAAGAAAAAAGTCTTCCCCAAACCCTTTTCAAAAAAAATCGAAATCACGACCGGGACACGCTTGAGGCACGTCGAGCACAGGATGCTTGAAGACGTGAAGCGTGCTCTTGTAGAGTGTACAAAGATTGTGCTCTGTGAATACGTCGTGAACGGCGCCGTCAAAAAGAATGCGCCCGTCGCACAGTCCCACGAGGCGCGTGGCATAGAGCGCGGCCATGTTTATGTCGTGCATGACGCTGACGATGCAAGCGCCGCGGTGGCGCTTGGCGTCCAGTATGTCAAAAAGCTCTCCGATGCGTGCCACATCGAGGCCGGAGGAGAGTTCGTCGAGGAGCAGGACAGATGTCTTTTGTGCCAGTGCGCGTGCAAGGAGGACGCGCTGCAATTCGCCTCCGGAAAGCTCGCTCAAAAATTTATGGCGCAGGTTGCATGCGTCCACATCCGCAAGGGCGCTCTCAGCGGCTGCGTAATCGCTTTCGTCGTAGAGACCCCACCAATGTCCCCACCACTGTCCTCGCCACTGCGTATGCGGATAGCGTCCGAGGAGCACCATATCCCACACTTTTATGGCAGGGAGTGTGTCGAGCCTTTGCGACACAACAGCCATGTGCAATGCGCGTTTGCGTACTGCGAGGGAGGGCAGGGGAGTGCTGTGCAAGTGTACCTGCCCTGACCACGGGGTATGAGCGCCGCTCAAAATGTTGAGCAGCGTGCTTTTGCCGCTGCCATTGGGGCCGAGGATGGCGACGCATTCCCCCGCATGGGCGT
>CAYJGA010000221.1:0-1571 GCA_964369255.1 uncultured Desulfovibrionaceae bacterium | reverse complement strand
GAGCGCGGCGGCGTTCATGATTGGCCTCGTTTTTGTCGTACAAGCAGGGCAAAGAAGGGGCCGCCTAAGAGTGCCATGACGACGCCGACGGGCAATTCTTGCCCGTCGGGGAGCAGGGTGCGTGCGACGACGTCCGCCCACAGCAAGAGAAGACCGCCGCCGAACCACGCGCCTATGAGCAGGGGGCCGTGGGCAGCGCCGAGCCACAAGCGCAGTATGTGTGGCACGACCAGTCCTACAAAGGCGATGATGCCCGCCACAGCGACACAGCCCGCCGCCATACAGCTTGCGCCAAGCAGGAGCGTAAAGCGCACCCGCCCCACGGGCATGCCAAGGTGCAGCGCTTGGCGCTGACCGAGGGCGAGCACATCAAGGTCGCGCCAATGAAAGGCCATAAGAGCGCCGCCTAGTATGACAGGAATAAGCACTACAGGCACACTTGCCCATGTGCCTCCTTGAAAGGAACCCATAATCCAAAAAACGATGCTCGTGACAGATTCTTCATGGAGCGCCTTTATGAGCGTCACAATGGCGCCGAGAAATGTGGAGACGGCGATACCTGCGAGGATAACGCTTTCTCTGTGGAGATTTCGCCCGTGATACTCTCCGCCGCTTGATGACGAAAAGCTGACATGCCCGAGTAACAGGGCGAGGGCGAGGGCGAGGAGTGCGCCCGCAAAGGCTGACGCTGTGATGATGCCGCCCATGGGAATGAGGATGAAGCCCACAGTACCCATAGCTCCTATGCTGCTGAAGAGCGACGTGAGCGTGCCTCCGTAAGTGATGGCAACGCTGGCACCGCAGGCGGCGCCGGCGGAGATGCCGAGTGTGAAGGGGTCCGCCAAGGGATTGCGCAGCACTCCTTGTAGAGTGACGCCCGCAAGGGCGAGGCCGCCGCCGCACAGGAGGGCGAGGACAGCGCGGGCAAATCGTAATTCACCGACGACTAAGAGGTCTGTGGCGGTCAAATGTGGCGGAATATCTTGGATGGGAATGATGCCCAAAAATGCCCCGAGCAAGCGCGTCACTTCCATGAAGGAGAGTTCCATGGGGCCGGGTAAGCAGGCCAACGGAATAGAGCAGAGCCACAAGAGCGCCAAAAGGCTCAAGGAGGTCACATGGGTGAAGCGAGCGGGTGGGGTGGCATGGGGCATATTTTCTAGGTATCCAAAAAAAAGTCCTTTCTCTTGCTGCACAGGGCTTGAGGAGAAAGGAGGACGCGTTGTGGTGCCTCCGCAGCAAAATCCCGTTGCCGGCGGCCTTGCGCTTCAGCGCAGCCTGATCATGGCTGGTCTTCCGACTCCATCCCCTTTTTTCTGCCTTCCCGTTTCCAGTGGCATACACAACGCAGAACATGCATAAAGCGTCGGGAAAAAAGGTCTAAGGATGTTACGGCGGCGGGTCCGCTCTTGATTTTCACAAGATTCCCAATAAAGCCCCTTGGGCACCATGATGACGAATAAGAACAAAAATAAACAGGCTTTGTGTATTTGTCAAGAAAAGGCTTGAGATATATCAGGGCAAGAGCGTCTTAATTTTCTTGAAAGTTGCGCATAAGGTGTGCATGATAT
>CAYJGA010000220.1:0-4040 GCA_964369255.1 uncultured Desulfovibrionaceae bacterium | reverse complement strand
GCCACGCCTGTGGCCTTTGTTACCATGACACTCAGTAAGCTTGTAGGCGCTTTCATTGTCTTTTACCTCATTCGACGGCGCGCTCTTGCGTCTTAGGTGTTCGTTGTGATTGCTCCCCTACGCTCTTTTTGTCGCATACAGCCCGCATGTCTGTTGCTTCTTCTGTGTCTCTTCTGCGCAGCACTGCCCATAAGCGCAGCGGCAAAACAGCACGAGGTGCCACTCGATTTTAGCCTCTTTCGCATGGGCACAGGCGACCCGCTCATGCTTATTGTAGGCGGCATCCAAGGAGACGAGCCGGGCGGCTTTTCTGCGGCTACACTCATAGCAACGCGCTACAAAGTCACCAAGGGCGGCGTATGGGTAGTGCCTAATTTGAACTTCCCCAGCATTATTCGACGTTCGCGCGGTGTACACGGCGACATGAATAGAAAATTTGCCGTGCTTGACGAAAAAGACCCGCAGTATGCCATTGTCAGCCGTATCCAAAAGCTCATCCGCCACGAAGATGTCTGCCTTGTCTTGAACTTGCACGACGGAAGCGGCTTCTATCGCCCTCAATACGAAGACGCCCTGCACAGCCCCAAACGATGGGGACAGAGCATCATCATTGACCAAGCAACCATGCCAGAGCCATTTGTGCCCACGCCGTATATGGGCAGCGTACCCGCCCTTGAGCACACAGCCGAAGGCGTTGTAAATTCTGCCAATGCGCATATATTAAAAGAAGAACACAGGCTCCATGTACACAATACACGCACGGCGCAGGGCGACAAGGAAATGGAGAAAAGCCTCTCATGGTTCGCCGTGCGTCACGGAAAACCGGCCTTTGGTGTAGAAGCTAGTAAGGAATTTTCTGTGGAAATGCGCGTGTTCTATCATCTTCTTATGATAGAAGCCTTTGCAGAACACGCAGGTATCGGACTTGAACGCGACTTCCCTCTCACCATCGAAGGTGTGCGTGAAGCCCTCTACAGCGACTTGAGCGTCACCTTCGCAGGCGGGCGCATCACCCTCCCCCTTGACGATGTGCGCACGCGCATCAACTTCTTGCCCTTACCCCTGTCCCAGCCTCAGTCAGACGCTGCGAGGGGCAAGATGTCCGACGGCGGCGCCATCACTTCCAAGCCCATCATGGCTGTCTTGCCCCATGGCAAAGAATTACGCGTCCATTATGGAAACCGCACCCTCACGCGCATTTCCCCCGATTGGCACACCCTCGACACCAGCCTCGACGCTCTGCGCGTCACCGTCGACGGCGCCGAAAAGCGTGTCACCTTCGGACAAATTATCCCCGTGCGTCAGTCATTCTTGGTGCAGGATATTGAAGGGTATCGCGTGAATGCCATCGGCGCCGACACAGGTCGTAAGAACGAAAGCGACGTGACTTTGCGCAAAAAGAACTTTATCCCACGCTTTTCTGTGGACAAATCCGCCCGCATTTTTCGCATAGAAGTATATAAGGGCAAGGCCTTTTGCGGGCTTTTTCTCGTGCGTTTTGTGGAGTAAGGCTTTTGCTACATCATGTGAGTCTCATTTGTTTTTTTGAAAGAGGTTTGGGGAAAACTTTTTTTTCTTCTTTTTTTCTTGGGGGAAAACTTGTTTTGGGAAAAAAAGTTTTCCCCCAAGCCTCCTTTCAAAAAAACCAGCTGTTTAGATAGACAATTGGCGCTTTCGAATGGGAAGCTTTAAAAAGCATTTGTCGTAAAGGCGCAAAGTGAGTCAGATTGTTCCGATTGTGGGAATATTTCGCACACAAAGAAGACCTTCTTCCCCCTATCCCCTTTCTTTCACAAGACATCTTGTTGCACGGAGCACAAGCTTTGTGTCTATTTCAAATAATTTCCACAGAGAATGCTTGACGCGCAACAGACTGTGTCTTACCTTGCGCCATACACAGTCCATAATTGGAAGGAGAGAAATAATGACGACGAGTATGTCTATACGTCTGACAAAGGACGTTGCAGAATCTATTGAACACATCGCAAGCCAACGCGGCGCCACAAAAAACGCTGTTGTGGCGGAGGCTGTCAAGGAATATGTGAAACGCGAAAACTGGCAGTTGCAAGAAATCACTGATAGTCTTGCAGAAGCAGAACGCGGTGAATGGGTTTCTCCCGACCATATGGATGCTTTTTGGGCGCGTTGGATATAAGACAGGGGGATGTATGATTATCTGGTTAGAAAGAGCGCAGCAGAATTTAGCGAATGAATTGTCCTTCATTGATCACGAAGAACGTCGTGTGGCAAAGCGCATTGCCCGCCATGTGAAAGAGCGTGTGGAAAGCCTTCTTGACTCCCCGCACAGAGGACGAGAAGGACGTATTGCAGGAACGCGGGAACTTGTTTTTTCACAAATTCCCTATATCCTTGTGTATCGAATTTGCGGCGAACGTGTTGAAATATTACGCTTCTTTCATGCAATTCGTAAATTTCCCAAAAAGGACATGTAAGAAAGCGCCTTACTCTAAAAAAGAGAAACACTGTCGCCTTGAAAAAGTACAGCGCATAACACGAGTGCGGCCAGCGCCACAGCCCATGCGCTCTTTGGCGTCCATTGTATACGCACGCGCAGTATGGTTGTTCCGTTGAGTATGTCGTGGGTATTTGGACAACACCATGCGACAAAGCATGCGAAAGCGATGAAATACATATCCTGTGCGGACAACACCATTGACGCACTCGCTTGCCACCATGATGGCAAAAATATCTTCCCCATGAGCGCATAACTTTGCGCCGCCATGCCTATATCCTTACTTGCAAATATCACCCATGCCAACACGACGCAGAGAAAGGTTAATGCTGTACTCAGGCCGCGCAGACAAAGACTGCTTTGTATGCGTTCGCGTCGCTGCGGCGGACAGTATTTTTGGAGCAGTGCCCTGTATGCATGATTGAGCGCGAGCAGGATGCCATGCACAAGTCCCCAAAGGGCAAATGCCCACAGCGCCTGCGCGCCTATGGGAGCGCCTTCAAGCATACCATGCGCCATACCACTCCACAAACCGCAGAGGAGCATGGTGCCGAGAACGCTGACATAGGGCGAACACTTCCCCTTGAGGGGCACATAGAGAAAATCCCGCATCCACGAGGACAGGGTGATATGCCATCGACGCCAAAATTCTATGATATTGTGCGCCTTGTAAGGTGATGTAAAGTTTTCCGGCAGCCAAAGTCCAAGCATGAGCGCCACGCCCAGCGCCATATCCGTATACGCGGAAAACGCAAAGTAAATATGCAGTGTAAAAGCCAGCGCTGCCAACCACATATGTATGGGATTTTGGCTGAGATGCGCTGCGGAAAAGTCTGCGAGGGGCGCGAGGGCCTCGGCAAGAAAGACGCCCTTTCCAAGACCAAGAGCAAAGCGCGTGATGCCGCGGCTCACCGTAAATGCGTGCAGCGGGTAGAGATTTTGCAACTGCGGCGCCATGTGCTCATATCGCAAGATGGGCCCTCCCAAGAGTGTGGGGAAGAAGCTGGAAAACAGCGCCACAGGCATGATATGTTCGACGGGAACATCGTCATGAGGCGTGTTGTCGCTTTTATATATGGTTACGAGGAAGGCCATGTGTACGAGTAGAAAAAATGGCATTCCGGCTGGCAGAGACACGAGCGCTGTGCCAAGGGCAGCGTGCGCAAGGGGCTGTGCTACGACAAAGAGCAGCGGGAAGCCGTTTACACACAGACCGAGCGTCAAGGCTTTTTTGGGCGACAACCATAGAGGCAATACAGCGTCCAGCGCGTCAGAACCGCGTAAAAAGCGTGCGATGGTGTAATTTACACAAAAAAGGGCACCCACAAGGGTGAGTGTCGCAAGGTTTTCGTACCAAAGCGCTGCAAAAATGAGGGAGGCGGCAAGGAGGAGACGAGGCAAGTATTGCGGGCACAAACGTCCCACAAGCCACCAAGACATAAGCAAGGTCGGGAGAAAAAGCAGAATAAATGCAAAGGATGAAAAAAGCACACGGCTCTCCTATGAGTATTTACTTTTCAAATGTTTTTTGGGGAAATTTACATTCAAGTTGAAAGGCATCTTTTTT
>CAYJGA010000219.1:0-4053 GCA_964369255.1 uncultured Desulfovibrionaceae bacterium | reverse complement strand
AACCCCCTTTCAAAAAAACCAGCTGTTTAGATAGACAATCGGCGCTTTCGAATGGAAAATTTAAAAAAGTATTTGAGGCAAATGCGCAAAGCGAGTCAACTTTTAAAACTACACTTTTAGTGTTGACAAGACAGGAGTATATATGGACATAGTCAAACAATCACAGACAGAAGGCATCACGGAATTTCGCATTATCGGCGCCCTTGATACATTGCAAGCGCCTGTTTTCATAGAAACCATCAAGGCAGAAATCACAGAAAACACAAAAGCACTCCTGCTCGACTGCGAAGAAATGCCCTATCTTACAAGCACAGGACTACGCGCCATTATGATTTTGGGGCAAGCCACAAAGGCCATCAATGCCCCCATGATTATCTGCGGCCTCAGCGGCCTTGCCCATGAAATATTCACCACTTCCGGCTTTGCAACCATCTTTCCACCCGCCGAAAATATCGAAGAAGCACGCGCACGCCTGAATAACTCACTGGAGGGGTGAATGAAAGACTTTGAATGTATTGCCATACAGGACAACCTCCGTCCTGTCCTTGCCATGGCCGCAGAACAGCTCCTCGCCGCCGATACTGACATGACTGTGCGGCAAAAACTCTTTGTCATCTTGGAAGAACTCTATAACAATGTGGCTCTGCACGCCTATGCCGATCGCATAGCAGGCACTGTGCGCATAAGCCTCCTCGCTGATTACGACGCCGTGCAACTCAAAATTCAAGATCAAGGGCCTCCATTTAATCCCCTAGAACACGATGACAGCCAACGCCTGCAAAACCTCCTCGACATGAAGGAAGGCGGCGAAGGAATTTTCCTTGTGAAAACCCTTGCCGCCAAGGTAGAGTACGACTTTATTGACGAATGGAACTGTATCAGCGTTCTTATCACATAAAGCATACACAATGAGATATGTCATGAAAAAAACAAAGCCTTCCCTAAGCAAAAAAATTTTATTCCTTTTGCCCCTCACACTGGTACTCACACTCACGCCCATTCTTTTCATCTCCATGAATAGAACCACCCGCGATATTGAAATGTTGTACCAAGAGGGCGTAAAGGATATTTTTAAAATTTATGACATCTCTGTAAAAAACAGTGTTCAAATACAAGAGCTTGTAAAGCAACTCATCCAGAACATTCCAGAAGCGCGCATGGATATGATTGGGCAAGCATTTTTTGACGACCTCAACACACTCATGGATGCAAAACCCTCCGCGCACGAAATCACCACCTTTCTTGAAGAATTTGGCAACAGAACAAAAACACATAATATTGTATTTCAAATGGTAAAAGGAGAACTCACCCCCCTCTATGCACCGAAAAATGACGACACACATCCCCAACTGACACACATACGCAGTGAAGACGGGGAAGGAATATACGACATACTCAAAAGCATAGACAAAACAGGCAAGGGCGATATTGTCTTCATACCCAAGAACACAGCTGCCAACACGCCCCCCTATCTTTTCCACATATTTCCTTTTCACGAAGAAAATCTCTATCTCTTCTCCTTTTTCGACATCAACACCCTCACACACAACCTCGCCACCATCGACAGTGACATACGCGGACGCATGACAAATTTTGCCACATCCATGGACTTCTTGGACGATGGATTCACTATCAGCTACGACCGCACAAGCAAGGCCGTCGTCAACTCTTCGAGTAATATTCTGCTCCCGCCCGATGTCGCCTTTAACATCCCCCTTGATAAAACAGAAGGCACTCGCCACACCATCGACAATGGAGATGTATACATTCTCTTTACGCATGCCTCCAAAGACGACAACTTTCTCATACTCACAGCCATTGCACAAAAAACCGTGGATGACATTGTCAGCAATATGATGTTCGCGCAAATTCTCGCGTGCATTGGTATTTTCATCGTCGGCTGTCTGTTTGCCTCCGTCTTAGCGCGTCGCCTTCTCGCTCCCATGCAAGATTTTACACAGCTTATCAGGCGCTTTTCCGCGCAAGATGTCACAAAGCCCGACCCAACCTTCCTCACAGCACTGCCACTGCATAGGGATGACGAAGTGGGCGACATGGCACGCGCCTTTGCCAACATGACAAGGCTGCTACAAAAAAATATCAAAGAACTTGTGGATATGACAGCGAAACAATCGCGTCTTGACGGGGAACTTCTCGCCGCACGCCAATCACAGGAAGGCTTCTTGCCTGCCCCATGGCCAAATACAGACAAAGCCCCCTTCCATATTGATGCCCTCCTCCTGCCCGCTCGGGAAATCGGCGGCGACCTCTACGACTATTTTATGCTTGACGACGAACACCTCTGCCTGTGCATCGGCGATGTATCCGGAAAAGGCATGCCGGCTGCCCTTGTCATGGGCGCCACCACCATGCTCATACGCACGGCGATGCCTCTGCACAGAACTCCGGCAAAGACCTTGCACTTCGTCAACAACCAACTGTGCAACAACAATGCACAACAAATGTTTGTGAGCCTCTTTCTCGGTGTCTATTGCCTCACTGACAAGACACTCACATTTTCATTGGCGGGGCATCCTGCGCCCATCGTTTGGCATCCCACGAACGACCAAGACGAGCAAAACGAGCAAAACGACCAAGCCGACAAGGGCGCTGCCCCCATCCCTGTGAGCGCACCTGATCTTGTCGCAGGACTTATGCCCGACATCCCCTATCACACACACACATACACCCTGCCCGCCGGAAGCCGCCTCCTTCTTTTTACGGATGGCATTACAGAAGCACAAAATATTCACGACACCTTTTATGGCGACCCACAGCTTGTGCAATTTTGCACAAACCATAAGGATTGCTCAAATTTTTTACAAGCTCTCCTGAAAAATGTGCAAGAATTTACCCAAGGTAACGAACAGAATGACGACATCACCGCCCTTCTTCTCAGCACAAAGACCTTGTAATACATGACTTTTTGAAAAATACATTTATTTCTTGCAATTTTTTTTCACCTATCCTATAAATTTTGCCCTTTTCTATTGACTGAGAAAGATTATTATTTTACTCTGCAAAAAGATTGTGAAAAATACGCCTAGCGACGTTTTCTTCACAGCATCCCCTGTACACTATGTACATACTTCCTAAGTTTACTGGTTGAGGCTCAGATACCGACGGCGGCATAATCATGCCCCGAGAGTATCATATTTTGCTAGTATACATGCTGCGTGTGTATACAAAAATCGTGCTTTTTGGAGGTTTCTATGTCTTTATCTATGGCTATGTCTAAGTCCACGTCGATGTCCTATGCTGAAATGGAAAAAGTGTTAATGGATGCTTTGCGTTTGTATCACCACCCCATCGCTGTCACCCTTTTATTCAACAACGACGACGTTCGTCGTTTCAAGGAAATCACACCCCATGTGGAGCCTATCAAGGCGCTCACCTACTGCCAGTGGCAAGTGACCGCGCGCATGCAACGCAAAACCGTTCTTGGCCCGCCGGAACTTCTTGGTTGCAGCAATTCAAAAGTCAGCTTTGGGTGGAAGGAAATTGACCCCAACGAAGTCAAATCACAAAGTAAATACTGTGTTGACCTTGACCAAGCGGAGCGTTTTCTTCTCACAAAACCAAAAATTGGCTTAGGTGCCCTCAAAGCCATTGCCGTCGGCCCCTTGGGCGACGCAAAACTTCCCCCTCACGTCGTACACTTCTATTGTGACAACATCCAATCCTACCACCTTGCCGTTGACTACATGGCAGCCACAGACACACACCCCTTACGCCCCATGATTACCATGAGTTCTTCCGCCTGCGGCGGCACCATTTATTCCTATTTGGAAAATACGTTCAACTGTTGCCCTGCGTGCTCCGGCAGTTACAATGCGGGCAAGACCGAACGCGGTGAAGTGAATGTCTTCATTCCCGGGCGTCAGATTGAAGCCACAGTAAAGCGCCTCCTGCAACGTATGGACAACAACAATAAGTCTGCGTCCATTACGCGCCCCGGCGACGGTTTCCCCGGCGGCGATGTCTGTAAGAACTGCCCTCTTATCATTTATAAGAAGGGTGACGGAGCTGCCTGCGAAGCCTGTGATAAGGTAT
>CAYJGA010000218.1:0-4059 GCA_964369255.1 uncultured Desulfovibrionaceae bacterium | reverse complement strand
ACAAGGTTCTGACGCGGGCGCATGAAGGCAATTGAGCGCCTTTGCAAAAATGCGAGCGATGGTGGTTTTGCCTACACCGCGAGTGCCACTCAAAAGATAGGCAGGCGCCACACTGTCTTCCGCCGCTGCGCGGGACATGACAGTTGTTACCATATGTTGCCCTGCCACCGCAGCGAAGCTTTGCGGGCGATAGAGGGCGGCGAGAGATGCGTGTTTCATGGCGGAATCCGTCTATATCATGCTTCCCCTCATATTACAGTTGTTGTATTTCGTTTTTTTGAAAGGGCTTTGGGGAAGACTTTTTTCTTGGGGGAAAACTTTTTTAGGAAAAAAAGTCTTCCCCCAAATCCCCTTCAAAAAAATCTCTTTATTTAGAAACAGCGCCTAGCACAAAGGCGAGGGGAAACAAGCGTAATGCTTTAAACAGAGTAGCGCGTGAGCCAGTGCTCATACGCGGGATTTTGCCCTTTTACGATACCAAAATACACTTCCTGCAAGTGCATGGTCACAGGGCCAGCCTTCCCCGCGCCGATGCTGCGCCTGTCTACTTCGCGAATAGGCGTCAATTCAGCCGCTGTTCCGGTGAAGAAGGCTTCGTCGGCAATGTATAGTTCGTCGCGGGTAAATTGTTGCTCCACAACTGTGTAGCCAAGTTCGCGTGCCACTTCAATGATTGACGCGCGGGTGATGCCGCCCAAAATAGAGGTGAGCGGGGTTGTTTTAATGACTTTATCGCGTACAATAAAGATATTCTCACCAGACGCTTCGGAAACGAAACCATTCGTATCAAGCATGAGCGCCTCATCATAACCATCTTCTACGGCTTCCACCTTGGCAAGTACGGAATTGACATAGTTACCGGAAGCCTTCGCCTTTGTCATCATAACATTGACATGATGGCGTGTGAAGGTGGAGGTTTTGACGCGAATGCCGGACGCCAAGGCTTCCGCACCAAGGTACGCACCCCATGGCCATACGGCAATAATGGTCTGAATAGGATTTTTCTTAGGAAAAATGCCCATTTCCCCTGCA
This sequence comes from uncultured Desulfovibrionaceae bacterium, assembly GCA_964369255.1. Classification (GTDB taxonomy): domain Bacteria; phylum Desulfobacterota; class Desulfovibrionia; order Desulfovibrionales; family Desulfovibrionaceae; genus CAYJAD01. The sequence continues at coordinate 3,027 of CAYJGA010000218.1, read as the reverse complement.
CCCACAAAGCTCAAAGGGCGAACATAACCAGCAGTGAGCTTGTTCGTTTTGAGGGTTTCGACGATGGCGTTGAAAATGGTCTCATGCGTGTGGGGAATTTCCATGCCCAAAATTTTCATGGACTGAAAAAGACGCTCCACATGTTCTGGCAAACGAAATACGGAAGACGTTCCGTCTTCACACGCATATGTACGAATGCCTTCGAAGACACCTGTGCCATAATGTAAGGCGTGCGAAAGTACGTGCACCTGCGCTTGATCCCAAGGAACCATCTTACCATCAAACCAAATAAATTCTGTTTTTTGCATCTGAAAATACCTCATCAGTAAACGCGAAATGTTTTTTTGCCATGGGCATGCGTCTGAACAAAGAATTATAGGGGAAAGCATCAGAAAATGCAAGCATCCAATAGTGTCTTGGCAGCAGTGCCTGTAAGTGCGCAACGGCATTCTCATTTCGCTTTTGAGAGGGCTTGGGAGCATGCGAGGGCGAAGGTGTAAAGTGTTCCCGATACGTCTTCTCAGCCTGTTGAAAAAGTCCAAATTCACAGGCCGTTCGAAAAAGGTGAAATGCAAAGAAGTGCAAAAAAGCAAGCAACACCGTGTATATAGACTACATAACAGCCTGTTGAAAAAGTCCAAATTTACAGGCCGTTCAAAAAAGGTGAGATGCAAGGAAGCGCAAAAAAGCAAGCAACGCCGTGTATATAGACATACATAAGTTCCTGCCCGAAGGGTGCGGAGCATAGCCGTTAGACGAGTCTTCGAGTCTTACGGATACAGAGAGCAACGCTGTTTGCTTTTTTGGCGCTGACGATGCAGATTGCCTTTTTTCAACGGCCTGTGAAAAGTAGACGTGAACGCTCTTGTTTAACTATGCCCCCCACTTGTCTGCCACAGACTCATTTCTCTTCTTTGCCTTACGTGCAAGCTGCGCCTTCAATACATTATTCTTTATTCGTGCCAAGCTATTTTTAGACCTAAGTGCTTGCTTTTCTGGATAGCCACAAAGTTTGATATATCCTTCGCGCGTTAAACCATTATGCGTAGCAAGATGTTTTTCCGTGAGTGTTTTACCTTCTTTTTCGCAAAGACAGCATATGATAACATCGTCGCGAATCGCAGTTTCTGGCTTTACTTTCAAATTCCTTTTTGTATATCCGCACGTCAATGAACTTTTGGGTTCCTTCACAAGTGCTGGTTCTACCACGTCAACAGCCTCTGGGGCAGCAGATACAAACGTTCCTGCATGGACATCATCAAGGCCTTTTAAGTATACATTGAACTGCTCCAAAACAAATTTTGGGGATTGTCCCGGATTATTTTCCATGATCATGCGTAGAAGCTCTGTTTTATCTATCATACTCTTCGTCTCCTTTTTAGACTTCTTCACTGTCGTGAAGCAATTTATGAATCTACCATTAAACAGCATTTTGAAATGAGTCAAGATTATATTCAAAAAAAATATAAATTTATGGCATTTTTATTTGTCTCACAGAGAGGATAAGAAAAACTCGCAGATATTTGTGGCTCACAGGCGGGTGACTACAGAAGTATACTATCATATATTTCTCCCTGCTTCATTGTTCAAAGCTCCAAAGCAAATACGCACAAACTTCATATGCATAAACAAAAAAGTCTCGCTTTTTCCGAGTTCAGCTTATTAAGCGAGAAGAGTGTTCATATACAAAATGCGAACCGAGAGCATGCACAGAAAACAAAACACGCACACCAATAGTGGTGCGCAAAATAGGCACCACAGCAACCTACTCCCTCGCAATCTCATCCAAGAGCACACAAAAAAATGACGCTGTAATTCTTTGAAAATAAAGTATTTTTCAAAAAAAAAAGGACTTTTTTTGCATTTCCCCCTTTTCAATTTTGAAAGGGGAGTTATTTTATCTCTCGTCACGCACTCACAGAGCGTGTACGCTATACAACAATCGGGTAATGTGAATGATGCTTCCTTTGTGCCTTGGCAACGGTCAATGCGCATCGAGGACACATCCACACTGCTACATTTTGAAAGACAACAATGTCTAAATTAACTTGTTTTGGAGGAATGGAGATTATGACACTAAAGCCCCTTAACGACCGTGTGCTCGTAAAGCGTCTTGAAAGCGAAGAAAAAACCGCTGGCGGCCTGTATATTCCTGATACAGCAAAAGAAAAGCCCTCGAAGGGTGAAGTTGTCGCTGTAGGTCCCGGCAAAGTTGCTGAAAATGGACAGCGTGTAGCCATGGATGTCAAAGCTGGCGATACAGTTCTTTTCAACAAATATGCTGGCACAGAAGTCAAGCTTGACGGTGTTGAGCACCTTGTCATGCGCGAAGACGATATCCTCGCCATCATTGCCTAAGTTTTTCCCTCATATTCAAAAGTTATTCTCAGGAGAATAAATAATGTCCGCTAAAGAAATTTTGTTTGACGTAAAAGCACGCGAAAAACTGTCCCGTGGTGTGGACAAACTTGCCAACGCCGTTAAGGTTACCCTTGGCCCCAAGGGACGTAATGTTGTGATTGAAAAAAGCTTTGGTGCGCCCGTTATCACGAAGGACGGCGTCACTGTTGCCAAGGAAATCGAACTTGAAGATAAGTTTGAAAACATGGGCGCACAGATGGTTAAGGAAGTTGCTTCCAAAACCTCCGATGTCGCTGGCGATGGCACCACCACCGCAACAATCTTGGCTCAAGCCATTTATCGCGAAGGCGTGAAGCTCGTTGCTGCCGGTCGTAATCCTATGGCCATCAAGCGCGGCATTGATAAGGGCGTAGAAGCCTTGGTGAGCGAACTTGCAAACCTGTCCAAGCCCACCCGCGACCAAAAAGAAATTGCCCAAGTAGGTACCATTTCTGCCAACTCCGACGCAACCATCGGCAACATCATTGCCGAAGCCATGGCAAAAGTAGGCAAGGAAGGCGTAATCACCGTGGAAGAGGCCAAAGGCCTTGAAACCACCATGGACGTTGTGGAAGGTATGCGTTTTGACCGCGGCTACCTTTCCCCTTACTTCGTCACAAACGCAGA
>CAYJGA010000217.1:0-4060 GCA_964369255.1 uncultured Desulfovibrionaceae bacterium | reverse complement strand
CCCCAAACCCCCCTTCAAAAAAACCATCTGTTTAACTAAACAATCGGCGCTTCTGGATGGGAACTCCTTCAAAAAAACCAGTTCTTTAGCGAGACAATCGGCGCTTTCGGATGGAAGATTAAAGAGGTGTTTTGTAGGTTTTACAAAATACTCGGCTTGACCCCTTCAAAAAACCATCTGTAAAACAAATTAGAACACCCTGCATTAGAAGCATTGCTCACACTCCACGAAGCGCCGATGTCCCCTTTCTCACGAGTTGTACTATGACACACCTCCTTTCTTCTCAGTAAAATCATTTATTTTTTCAAATGCATATATGTGGGGAAAAGCAAATCTCCACCAAGGGGAAAAAATTGAAAAAAACGCTTGCCTTTTTTCTGAATTTGATTATCATTATCTTACATCGAGTTTTACTTTTTATTTAAGGAGATTTTCATGAAAGAGGCTTTGATCGTTTTTGGTTCAACCACAGGAAATACGGAATTTGTTGCATCGCATATCGAAAAAAAGCTTGCGGATGCAGGCTACAATGTCACCAATAAGAATGTGGACAATGTGAGCGCCGCTGGTCTTTGTGATCCCTACAACCTCATCTTGTTTGGTTGCTCCACATGGGGTGAGGATGAAATCGAATTGCAAGACGATTTTATCCCACTTTTTGACGAGTTTGATGCCATCAATGCGGGCGGCAAAAAGACTGCTGTCTTTGGGTGCGGCGACACGAGTTATCAGTATTTTTGCGGCGCTGTGGATGCCATCGAAGAAAAGCTCAACGGCCTTGGGGCTGAGGTTTTAGATACACTCAAAATTGATGGTGACCCACAGACCGAAAAGGATTCCATTGACGATTTTGTAAAAACAGTTTTGGCAAGAATGGCATAAGCTAACGAGACAAAGCAGCCTTGCAACAGTGCCCCCTCTTTCCCCACTGTTGCAAGGCAAAACATGAGCATAAAGCCAAGGAGGACAACATGCACAAACAATTTCAAATGTCCATGCGCAAGAGTGTGACAGGCGTACATATTGCTTTGCAAGGAAGTTTTTCAGAAAATGATATAAGCTCCTTCAGCTGCGCCATCGACGAAGCAAACAATGAAGGCGCACGAATTTTCTTAGACATCAGAGAATTGCAATCCATGAGCGATGAGTCACTGCAAAAGTTTCGCGCATGCTATGCTCATGTCCCTGCAAAAAATGTCTACTTTAAGGGCAAGGAAGGGGAAAAGTTTGGCTTGCACGGCAACAGAATCCTCTTTATGAAGGATCACGAATGCAAGTGCGCCGGCGCGTGCAAATCCTGCGCGTGTGAAAAACGCGCACAAAACAGAAATACCCGCTTTGATTTCTTCCAAAAAGCTAAAGCAGCCCAATCCGCTGCAAAGTAAAGCGCGGAAAAACACCCATACTTTTGCGAATCATACCACTCCATCGCAAAAATGGGGGGATGGCAACCATGCCATCCCCCCATTTCCTTTTCAATCGCCATATTACAGTTGTAGAATTAAGGTTTTTTTGAAAAGGCTTGTGGGGGGAAAACTTTTTTTAGGAAAAAAAAGTTTTCCCCCAAGAAAAAAACTTAAACACAAAAATAAAAATAAAAAACAAAAAAAGCTTTCCCCCAAACCCCCTTTAAAAAAATCTTTCTATTTAAGAGTTGCGCTCCTTGTACTGCTCCATTAATAAAAAGGGAACAAGAATAAAAAGCCCAAAAATGGCGATGCACGACGACTGTACATAAATCGCCTTCTTGCCGTGCGCCCTGTAAAAAAAGGCATAGGCTGCCGCAAGCAAGAGTTGAAAAACAAGACCAAGACCCAGAAAATGCGGACTCAGGGTAGCATGCAATTCCCCCTTGCTGCTGTGTAAATCCTTCAGCGAAAGACTAAATGGGAAGAGCACATGGGCAATGTCTACGAGCACTGTCCGCTTGCTCCTGCTCATGCTGTGCTCAAAGCTGTGGATGGGGACAAGCTCCGGAGGCAGAACTTGCGCGTTTTTGAATGCAACTGCGTGAATACGCTCTGCGTCCGAAAAAACAACCGTGACAAAGAGGGGGTCCATGATGAGCTTCAAATCCATATTTGCGGATACATATTTCGGCGTGGGAATATGTGTGAGGCTGTAGTCATTATCATGCAAAAGATAGACGCGCTCCTTCGTATCCAAAAGCAAACCGAGGTACTTTCTGTCCTTAGACTCTGCAATGACAATCCTTTTCGGGACGATCCCATCCGCAAAGGGCATGGGCTGTACAGTCAAGACATTGTTTTCCCGCACAAGACGAAATGTCTTGCCTTGTGCATCCAGCACAAAGGTGCCCCCCTCAAAGGGCTTAAATGTACTGAAATTTCCCCACACACCCTTGGCAGGAAAGAGAAAGCCTTTGTCCTTCATGGTTTTTGTGTATTGAGCCGTTTTCTCAGCGTCCACGCCGTTTGCGTCGCTGTCAATAAATTCCAGCTCAGACTCTGTAAATCGCACGCGGTCTGCCGGCAACACGAGTGCCACTTGCCCGGGGTTCGCGTCGATGAGAGAATAGACCTTTTCCTTGTAGATTTTATCGTCGAGCAGGCGCGAAGGCATTTCAAGAACGCGGCGCTCTTTTTGGATAGCCTGCCTGTCGAAGCTTTGTCCGTGGAGCGTCATGGGGAGAAGGCCGCGCATTTCCATATTTCTATAGTAAATGAAGGGAAGCTTCGCCTCGAACTCGTTGCGCGTAAAATATTCGCCCTTTTCGTTCTTGTAGACCACATCCGCGTGATGGTTTTCGGATTTTGCCTCTGCCTTGGCATCCCTGTCAAGAAGCTGCTCCGTATAAATCATGGTGTCGTCCACAGGACTGTAAAATAAATGTGTCTTGTCCACCACTTTTACGAGAACGAGATGATAGAGCATGGGCGCCACCCATGCGAAAAAGCATATACTTATGAAGTACATGCAAAAAGCTGCACAACGTATCTTCATGCTACCCACCTATTTCTGTAGTCGTCCGCCGAAAGCGCCACACTGAAGAACATACACGGAATAAGCGCAATGAAATATGGCAATATATCCGTATAAAAACCTGTATTTGTGTACATAAACAAAGGAATGCACAGGCCAAAGCACACAATGGCAGCCAAAGCCTTGCGCTTTGGCTGCGGCTCCAGCATCACAAAGGCGCCGCCGAGATAGGCATAAAAACCGGCTACAAACCACGGAGTCACCGTCATAAGAGCAGAAATGCCCACTTCCGGCGGATAGTAATGTGTCATGCTTATATAGAGTATCAAGGCGTCGCACGCAAAAATGCCCACCAAGAACAGCACGCCAAGGAGTGCGTGGAGCAACACAACAAGGGCGGAGTCATAAGGGGCATGAAGGGCAATGCGTATTCTTCCGTCGCGCATTTCCTGTAAAAACTGATAAATGCAATAGACGATAGCAGTGACAAAGGGCACAAACATCATACCCTCATACGGAATTTGACCCAAGTCAATGGTGCGATACCACACAACTTCCGAATGGTCTTGCATATACAAGCGGCGCAACACAATGAAATTCCATGCCATATAGAGGATATTTGCGGCAAAAAGGAAGAGCATCATGGGACGCGTCTTAATGCATTCCTTATAGAAAATTGCGAAACATACTGACGATAGGCGCATTTAATACCTCCCCGTAAATCCGATAAAGGCGTCTTCCATATTCATATCTTGCTTTGTTAATCCAAGCGCATGGAGATTATATTGCGCCATGGTGCCCTCAAGCTTTCCCTTGTCCGCATAAAAGAACAGCTCCACAAAGTCCTTGTGCCACTCTGCGTTCACAAGCACATCTTCGGGGATGCACTTGAGTGTGCGCTCAAGTTCCGCGGTATTTTCGGGGCGGGGGAGTGTATAACTCGTAAAATGCGCCACAAAGTCCGCCAGCGACGTCTGATGCGCCATTTTATGACGACGCATAAAAACAGCGTCGTCCACAAAGCGCTCCATGTCTTGGATGACATGGGATGTGATGATGATGGTGTGTTCGCCGTCGCGAAGGTTTTCGCACAAATAATCAATAAAGAGACGGCGAT
>CAYJGA010000216.1:0-4064 GCA_964369255.1 uncultured Desulfovibrionaceae bacterium | reverse complement strand
GTGCTCATGGGGCGTGAAAGACGTAGCCTCATACTTTCTGACGAGGAAAAGCGCATAACCGCCTATCACGAGGCCGGACATGCACTGGCAGCGCGCCTTTTGCCCATGGCTGACCCTGTGCATAAGGTAACCATTATTCCGCGCGGACGTGCTCTTGGGGTCACCATGCAGCTGCCGGAAGAAGACAGACACGGATATTCGCGTAATTATTTGAAAACCACGCTTGTCGTCCTGTTGGGTGGTCGTGTTGCGGAAGAGATTATTTTTGACGACATTACTACAGGCGCCGGCAATGACATCGAGCGTGTTACCCGAACCGCACGGAAAATGGTGTGTGAATGGGGAATGAGCGACGCGATAGGCCCCCTTGCCATTGGTGAAACGGGTGAGGAAGTTTTTATTGGTCGTGAATGGGTGCAGAATAAGAACTTCAGCGAGGACACAGCGCGTCTTGTGGATGCGGAAGTGAAGACCATTGTGGAGAGCGCACGCACGCAGTGTCACCAGCTCCTTGAGGAAAATATTAAGTATTTGCATGCTATCGCGGAAGCTTTGTTGGAGCGCGAAACCATCAGCGGTCAGGATATTGAAAAACTTATGAATGACGAGGAGCTTCCTCCTTTGGATTTGAAGAGTTCGGGGAAGGCCCCCAATAAAGCTGAGGCTGATGCAGAAGCTGGCCCAGACGCTGGCCCAGACGCTGGCACGGACGTTGGCACGGACGTTGGCACGGACGCTAAGGGTGATGACAAGGCAAGGACTGCTCCGGAGAACGCCACTGTGCAAGAGTTTTTGTTTGAGCCGGATACGACGGCGCACAAGGAGGAACTTGTTGAACACGGCTCTGGGCAAAAATCTGAACAAAAATCTGGGCAAGCTTTTGAAAAGCCTGCTGCCGATGGGAAATCACAGGAAAATACGCAGGGAAAAACACCGGAATGATGATACAGTTTCCATGGGTTTTACGAACGGGGGAGGTTTTCACCCCTCCTCCGTCCTTGGGGTGCGGTGTTATGGGGATTGTCAATGTAACACCCGATTCTTTTTATGATGGTGGCGCCCACAATATGGAATGCGATGCCTTTCGCCACGCTCATCGCTTGCGGGAGGAGGGGGCGCACATTCTTGATATTGGTGCAGAATCTTCTCGACCGGGAGCCGTCGCGCTCACTGCTTCCGAGGAGATGCCGCGTCTTATGGCTCTTGTGAGGAAGTTATGTGCTGCACGCGATGCTGCTTTGCAAACTCCCGCGCATGTCGCTTTTCCTCCTTCTTCTCCTTCTCTTCCTGATGTTGGTGGCAGTAGCACCCATAAGTGCGAAGCAGGCCAAGCATTCCCCTTTCTTTCTGTAGATACATACCACGCTCGCACTGCTCTTGCGTGTCTTGAGGCAGGTGTGGACATTGTTAACGACATTTCCGCATGTCGTTTTGAGCCGGAACTTTTGGATATTATCGCGCAATTTAAGCCCGGCTATGTACTCATGCATTCTCCCGACAGAGCCAAGGGTGCAGAAGACCGCTTTGCTATTCATAAAAATGCGACAAAGGGCGTGCTTGATGTGCTGTGTCGTTTTTTTGAATATCATTTGCAAAGGCTTACATCAGCAGGCGTGCCTGAAAATCGCATCATCCTTGATCCTGGCATAGGTTTTGGAAAGACGCCGGAACAGAATTTTTGTCTTTTGAGAAATGTAAAAAGATTGCGCAAGTTTGGGCGTCCTGTGCTTATGGGTTTGTCAATGAAGTCTCTTTTTTCGCTTTTGTGCACATCTTTGCCGCAAAGGCGCTGTGCTGATATTCTTGCCGCGCGCACCTCTGCCACGCAATGTGCGACGGCTTTGCTTGTGGCACAAAATGTGTGTCTTATCCATCGTGTGCATCATGTGGTCGAGAGCTTGCGCACCATTCAGCTTACGCACCTTATGCGCACGGAAAACCTTGCGCAAAACTTCGTGCACACTCCTTCTTCATAGTATTACAGTTGTAGAGTTAAGTTTTTTTGAAAAGGCTTGTGGGGGGGGGTCTTTTTTTAGGAAAAAAAGTTTCCCCCCAAGAAAAAAGTCTTCCCCAAACCACTTTCAAAAAAACAAATCGGAATGACCCGCGCTGTGAGTAGTTTGCGTTATTTTATTGGAGAAGCGGTTCCCAATCCTTACTTTCAAACCAGTATCTGCGGCGTTCTTCGAGCCATCCTTCGCCTTCAAGGTTACGAATCCATGCATCGAGTGCATTGAGTGTGTCTGCATCGCCTTTTCGCACCGCCATGGCGATGGGTTGTGGGAAGATGCCGTCTTCGAGTACGTGTCGTAACTCTTCTTCATTATTAAGCACTTCAAAACTGCCTAATGGCGCTGATGTGAAGAGCATGCTGGCGCGTCCTGTGAGCATTTCTTGTACGGCGGTGGCTTCATCGTCGAAATAGCGGATGCTCGCTTTTGGGAGGACTTTTTTTGCTGCTGCCGCTGCTGTTGTGCCTGTGCGAACGGCAATAATAGTGTCTGGGCTGTTATAGTCATCTATTTTGTGTGTGTCTTTGAGTTTTTCTTTTTTCCCAATGATTTCGATGGTTGTATGGTCATATGGAATGGAGAAGTTGACACGCAGACTGCGTTCAGGCGTGATGGAGAGCCCGCAGATGATGATGTCGAACTTTCCAGTGAGTAGTGCTGGTACAATACCTGACCATCGTGTGGGGAGTATTTCAAGTTCGAGTCCGAAGTCTTTTGCGAGCCTTTTTGCAACATCCACTTCAAATCCGATATAATTTCCTTTTTTGTCTTGCATGGCCCATGGGATGAATGAGGACATTCCAACGCGCAGAGTACCCCGTTCAACAGCATCTTGCAGTGCGCCGGTTGGTGTCGCTGCGTATGCTTGTGGTGATGTGTGCAAGTGTAGTACGCTGCACATGAATAGTACTATGCAGAGTGCGATTACGACAGTTTTTTTACATTTCATCTTGTTATTCCTCATTATTGTGTTCTTGAGTTGTGCGTCCGCATTTTGCGCATGAGTCCTGTCCCTGCCAGATGAGATATGCGCAATAGGGGCATTGGGTTGTTTTTGGAGGGGGACTTGTCGTAGACAGGCCGCACAAGCGCTTGCCTGCCACGGAATGACATGAAAACAAAAGGGGCATGGTCTCCATACGCCTAGCTGTGGGATGCGCGGGAGTGCGAAGAGTATGAGTAATGCGAGCGGTATAAGTCCACAAAGTACAGTCCATAAAAATACCATGCGACCTTTGTTATGTGCCACTAAGCCGCCTACAATAGCAGCGATGGCCATGATTGCCAGAATCATAGAGTCCTCCGTCGTTGTTTTCTTGCCATAGACTTGGGTGAGGGTACACTTTTTATTCCTTGACAGCAAGCGCGCGGGAGCGTAAAAAAGCATCGAGTTAAGCGCCCGTAGCTCAGTTGGATAGAGCGTTGGCCTCCGGAGCCAAAGGCCGCAGGTTCGATTCCTGCCGGGCGCGCCAATATTTTTAATACGTTACCTAACTTTTTTAGGTAACGTGTTTTTATTTGTGCTACCCTATTGCTACCCAGTATCGCAAAAGTATATCTATTCTTCCCTTTTCATTGTCTACACGTTTTTAGTGACGCATCCATCGCGTCCCTCTTCCCCCGTACCCCCATATCAAAAAAACAACGCACCACAACAGTCCTTCTGTCATGCCCTGCGGCGTGATTCTCTCCCAATGTGCGCGGTTCCTTCCGACGCCTTGCAAGCTGTAACGGAACGCTTCCCCCAAACTGTGGTCGCGATTCACGGAACCAAAGTCGTGGAAAAACGGAAAGCACCTCCAGCCTTGGAGGTGTCACCATGAAGCCACCCGTACAAGACAGAGTAAAGGCGCGCACCAAAGAGGAAGGCAAGAATAGTCGTGCAAAATATAGGAAAAGCGATAACAGCCTTGAAGCACGTCTTACGAAAATTTCTTCCGACGACGTTGCGGCCTGCTTTCATGAGAACAGACTTGGCGACGCGAAATTATACGCAAGCCTCAATCGCGGCAATGTTGTTTATGTTCGGCACTGGGAGCGTTTCCTTGTGTG
>CAYJGA010000215.1:0-4071 GCA_964369255.1 uncultured Desulfovibrionaceae bacterium | reverse complement strand
CCCACCATGCCGGCAGAGCCTGCGGCGCGTGCAAGCAGCGATGTTGCAGCAAGCACAGCGTCAGAGGGGAGTTGTGTCATACACATGAAGGCAAAGGCGTCTGTCATAAGAGCATCGCCTGCTAAAATTGCAGTGGCTTCATCAAATTGCTTATGACACGAGGGCTTTCCTCGCCGTAAATCGTCGTCATCCATGGCAGGCAAGTCATCATGGATAAGAGAATACGTATGTATCATTTCGATGGCGGCGGCAAAAGGCATAACCGCGTCTGCTGTAAGACCACACATTTTTGCAGTGGTGAGGCATAAAACGGGGCGCAGGCGCTTTCCGCCCGCAAGCAAGCTGTATTCCATGGCAGCACGGAGGGAAGATGGCAGCGTAGAATGTGTCGCAGGGTTCGCAAGACAAGTGGATAAAAAGGCTTCCACAGCAGCGCCTTCGCTTTTGAGGCGTGCCTTCATTGCAGTGGGGTCAACGCGTACTTTTTTCATGAGGGCAGATCCCCTTCGGAGCTTTCTTGATAGACTTGCGTGAACGGTGTTTCCTTCCCGTCTGCGCAGACAGTAATTTCATGACGCGCCTTTTCCAGCTGCTCACGACATTGCAATGAAAGCTGCTTTCCTTCCTTATAGAGCTGAACGCTTTCTTCCAGCGAAATATCCCCTTTTTCAAGTGCTCCAACAATATCTTGTAAGCGCTGCATGCGCGCTTCAAATGTTTTTGCTTTCCCCTTCATGATGCCATTCTCCATTTATGATTGGGCTTTTTTTTGTGTGCTGTGCACATCTGCCAGAGCCACACCATCCGCTAAGGACAGGTGCAAGCGTTGTCCTTGCGTCAGCGTGTCCACTGAGGAGACAACATGCCCCTCTGTCGTTTGCACGAGGGCATAGCCGCGTTGCAATGGTGCCAAAGGATCGCATGCGTCAAGACGGACAGTGTTATGCTCAAGGCGACGTTCAAGGCATTCCACACGCCGCCGCGTCCCCTCGTCCAGTGCATATGCATAGCGCGCAAGCTGTGTCATGTGTCGGTCAACATGTGCTTGTGTGGCAGCATGCAATCCCTGTTCAAGGAGTGCCAGCTGCGTATGTGCACTTGTCCCTATACGCTGACCACAGGCCGCAAGGCGGCTTGCGCAGTGCTCAAGCTTTTCGTTGTGTCGCTGCCAAAGGCGCAAGGGCGAAAGCCAGTCCAAAGCTTTTGCATGCATATGCAGCGCTTCGTTGCAATATTGCACACGCCGCTCCATGGCTCCATCCAGAGTCATATCAAGACCATCGACCCATTGCATAAGCTCTTCGCGCTCAGGCCACAGTATCTGCGCCGCATGGGTGGGCGTGGCTGCGCGAAGGTCTGCTGTCATATCTGCCATGCTCATATCCACTTCATGCCCAATGCCCGCAAGCACGGGCACAGGCGATGTAAATACAGCACGCGCCACAATTTCTTCGTTAAAAGCCCATAAGTCTTCCAGTGAACCACCGCCACGAATAAGCACAATCACATCCGCCCACGCCGCGGCCTCCCCCATGGCTTTCACAATGGCCGGCGCCGCCGCCTCTCCTTGCACGGGCACAGAATATATGCGAATACGACTGCCAATGCCTCGTGTCGTGGCAATGCGCACAAAGTCTTGTATGGCGGCGCCTGTGGGCGCCGTCAGCACTGCCACATTGCGCGGATATGGCGGCAACGCCCGCTTTCGCTCTGACGCAAAATATCCTTCTGCGTAGAGCTTTGCCTTGAGCGCCTCAAAAGCTGCGTGCAGCCTGCCTGTTTCGCCTGCCTCATGCCCGAGCGCCACCACAAGCTGATAGGTGCCGCGCTGTGCGTAGATTGTCACATGCCCCGCACACATGATATGCATGCCATTGTTCAGCGTTTGCGCAAGGGACGGGCGCGGCCCGTCGGCAAAGACTTCTCCAGTCATGGGGTCGAACTTTTCGTGACTTTGCTGGTATGTTTTGAACCAGACGCATTGCAAGAGGGCGTCCTTGTCCTTGAGTGTAAAGTACACATGTCCGGAACTTGGGCGCGCCACATTACTCACTTCTCCCTTCACCCATACAAAGGGATAGCGCTCTTCAAGAGACTGCTTCAGTTGTGCTGTCAGTGAGCTGACTGTATAGACAGTTGTCACAATCTATCCTTATATATAGTGTGGTGGGCGAAGGGTGTCCCTAGTATCGCAGTTGTAAAGTTAAGTTTTTTTTTGAAAAGGCTTGTGTGGGGGGAAAAGACCTTTTTGAAAAAAGGCCATCTCCCCCCCCAGAAGCCTTTCAGAAACAACACACTAAGAATTATCCCCTCATGCCCACGCGGCTAATAACTTTTCGTACCACGCGCGAAAGTGCTCTTCAAAATTGTCGAGGGGTAATTCGACCTTTTCACCTGTGCGGCGATCCTTTGCTTCTACGACGCCGCGGGCAAGGCTTTTACCACCAAGGAACACTTGCGCGGGCACACCGATTAAGTCCGCATCTTTAAATTTCACACCGGGACGCTCTTCGCGGTCGTCGATGAGCACATCAATATGATGCTTTTTCAAGACAGCTTCCAGCTCGATGATATGAGCGCATACCTCGTCATTCTTGGGGTCAAGGTTGATAAGAAGCACATCAAAAGGCGCCAATGGCGGCGGAAAGATAATGCCGCTCGCGTCATGGTTTTGCTCGATGCACGCCGCTACAACGCGAGAAACGCCAATGCCATAGCAGCCCATAATCATGAGCTGCTCCTTACCATTTTTGTCAAGGAAGGTCGCCTTCATGGATTTGCTGTACTTTGTACCAAGCTTGAACACATGTCCCACTTCAATGCCTTGGGGCAGAGTAATGGCGGCGCCGCACTTGGGACAAGGGTCTTCTGCGCTGATGACGCGAAGATCTGCAAAGGCGGTGAGTTGCACATCGCGGGCAAGGTCAACGTGGCGCACATGCGTATCTGTTTTATTTGCACCGCACACCCAATCTGTTGCGCCTTGCAATTCCGCGTCAGCGTAAATGCGAATGTCCCCTTCAAAAGATGCCCCCAGAGCTACGGGGCCTGCAAAACCTACAGCGGCGCCTGTCCATGCTTTGACTTGTTCTTCTGTGGCAAATTCGACAATGGTCGCATCCAGCAAGTTTTTGAGCTTTATATCATTTACCATCCTGTCACCGCGCACAAGCACAGCGACGGGCTGCCCGTCCACATCAAAAAGGAGTGTTTTTATGAGCGATGTTGGCGCAATGCTCATGAGCGCACAAACTTCTTCTACAGTGTGCGCCTTGGGCGTATGGACTTCTTCCACAGCGGCGCAGACGTCTGTGGATTGCTGCTTATTCCAAAGCACAGCGGCGCGTTCCACATTGGAGGCATAGTCACACGCTGTGCAAGCGGCGATGGTATCTTCGCCTGTGTCGGCAAGCACCATAAATTCATGGGAGAAATTGCCGCCAATGGCGCCCGAATCCGCTTCTACAGCACGGAATTTCAATCCCATATGGGAAAAAATATCCTTATAGGCATTGTACATGCTTGTATAACTTGCGTCGGCGCCTTCATCGGAAGCGTCGAATGAGTAGGCGGCCTTCATAACAAATTCACGCCCGCGCATAAGGCCAAAGCGGGGGCGCATTTCGTCGCGGAACTTTGTTTGAATTTGATATAAATTCATGGGGAGCTGTCTGTAAGAGCGCACTTCGCCGCGCACAAGGTCGGTGATAACTTCTTCATGGGTGGGCCCAAGGCAATAGTCGCGGTCGTGCCTGTCTTTGAAGCGCATAAGCTCCTTTCCATACTGCTCCCAGCGCCCTGTTTCTTGCCACAAGTCTGCGGGGATTGCAGCAGGGAGAAGTAATTCTTGAGCGCCCGCGGCATTCATGCCTTCGCGCACAATATCTTTAGCTTTTTCAAGCACCCGCAAGCCGAGAGGAAGGTAACAATAAATGCCTGCAGTGACTTTACGCACCATGCCGGAACGGATGAGAAGTTGATGGCTTATGACCTCGGCGTCCGCCGGTGCTTCCTTGAGTGTGGGAATATAAAAGGCACTCCAACGCATTATGATACCTGCTCCTTTTTGGA
>CAYJGA010000214.1:0-4099 GCA_964369255.1 uncultured Desulfovibrionaceae bacterium | reverse complement strand
GCCATTCATCATAATAGAAAGGGGCACGGCCTCGCCCATGATGCCGGAATCAAGCTCCGGGTCGAGGAAGAGGCGCTTGGGATTGGGATGCCCTTGCACAACGATGTCATAAAGCTCCATCATCTCCCGCTCATGCCAGTCGGCATTCTTAAAAATGGGCGTGATGGAAGGCACAAGATGGTGTTCTTCGTCAAGCAGAACGGTCACATTATACACAAAGCCGTGTTTCTCAAAATGATAGCATACCTCGTGGACAGGCTCCTGTAAATGTTTACTATTATAAGCGGTCACCATGGCAAGACGCGCTTCGTGTGTGGAGAGCACCTGCGCCGCGTGAAGAATGTGTTCCGGCAAGGGGAGTCGATACCAATAGGTTGTATTTGTATGGCTGTCGATACGCACAGAGTCTTGTTGCGCAAGGGGCGCCAAGGCTTTATGGATGTCATTATTTTCTGGCATAATTATTCCTTATAAAGAGCGGAGTAAGCCTTACAAAGCGTGACGCGCTTCGTTGCGGGCGGCGTCTTCTTGTTGGCGACATTGCGGACAGATGCGGACAATGTGCGCCGCGTCCACGTCTGTATTGTGGGCATAGAGCTTTTCTGCAATTTCCAGCGGCAAAAGGCGCATGGGGGCGCCGCAGGTCTCGCAGGGCGTATAGGGCATAAATTTTTGCTCATTCCATGTAAACTTTTGGGACTGTTCGTGGGCGTTGTGCCAATCGTTGCTGAGTGTTATGGCCTTCGTGGGACACACATGTCGACATGACGCGCACAGGCAACAGCTATTGTGCCACACGGTGAAATCATAGCCGAGAGCACCACCAGCAGGCGCGCCATCACCGGAAACCTTAGTACGCTGTTCAATATGTATGGCGCCCGCCGTGCACACAAAACGACAGGCGCCGCAGCCCATGCACAAATCCGTATCCACCACCACCTTGCCCCGAAACTTTTCCGGAGTGAAGGTTTCTCCCAAGGGGAAGGGGTCTGTACTTGGACCTTGAACAATATTCTTTGCGAGGACTTTTAAAAACTTTTTCATACTGTGTCCTTCATTTTAACTCTTCGCACATTCAACTCGAAAGCGCCGATTGTCTAGCTAAATAGGTGGTTTTTTTGAAACAGTCCTAGGGGCTATTTCTAGACGCTGATCTTCTGCAACCATAAGTCGCGCGCTATGACAACGCCTTCCAAGATGGACTGAGGCCGCGGCGGACAGCCGGGCACATTCACATCAATGGGGATATAGCGATCGAGGGGGCCTTCGATGCTGTAGCCTTCGCGAAAGACACCGCCGGATATGGGGCAAATGCCCACAGCGACTGTTATTTTCGGCTCAGGGATTTCGTCCCACACGCGCAACACCTTGTCCTTCACACGCGTCGTGAGGGGGCCTGTGATGAGTACAATGTCCGCATGACGCGGACTTCCGCAATACTTACAGCCAAGGCGCTCCACATCATAGCGCGGAATACAGGCTGTTGTGGCAAGTTCCACATCGCAGCCATTACACGATCCCGCATTGATACGAAAAAGCCACGGCGAGCGCACAGAAAGTTTTTTTAAAAATTCCATAAGCCTTCCTCATACCTTGTAAGGGCTACATACACACAAAGAACAAACTGCACAGCGCCAACAACACAGGATACTTGCAAAAAAATTGAAATGCCTGCCCGATACGATAACGAGCACTCATGACCTTCACAAGCGTCACCGACACAAGCAACAAAAACACACACTTCACAAGGAACCACACAAGGTTCACAATCCATAGCTCACTGACAGTGCCAGAGAAAAAGAGCGTCACCCCAAGCCCTACGACGACAAATGTCTTCAGCGCCGACGCAAGCGTGAACATGGCAAGCGGTGCGCCGCCATATTCGAGAAGCGGCCCTTCAAGGATTTCCGTTTCGGCCTCAGCAACATCAAAGGGTGCTACGCCAAGCGTCGCCGGAATGTAAAGAATGTAAGCCATAAGCGCAGGCCAGAGGACAGGGTTTGTGGCAAGTGATCCTTGTATGGCTTGGAGGCTCACAAGAGCTGTCAGCGAAAAGTCCGCCCATGTGTGGGCAGTGACACTCTTATCACCGAGGAAGACAGCCACTGTCAGAAGTATCATGAGCAAGGGCAGTTCATAGGCCAGCATGAGCAGCATCTCCCGCGAAAATCCCACAGCGCCAAAGGGCGACGACGACGCAGACCCCCCAATCATGAGCGCCATGGCAGGCACCGGCAATAAGTAAAATATGACCAGTAAATCCGCAAGACGCGGCATGCCCTCATAGACGCCCGCCACAGGGATAAAGGCTGCGCACGCAAGCATACTTGCAAAGGCCATAACAGGCGCCAACAAGAAGGCCGTGCGCTGCGCCGTGCGCGGGATAAGCGTTTCCTTGGTGAAGAGCTTGATGACGTCCAAGAATGGCTGATACAAAGGGGCGCCGACGCGACGCTGCAATCGTGCCTCCACTCTTCTGTCCAAGCCTTTATAGAACAGCCCCACGCTCAAAGCAAACAGGCCGCCCGGAAAAAGGCACATGTGGATGAGTGCCCAAAATGTATCAACCATGACCATTCTCCTTCAAAAAACGCGCCTTCAGTGCCTGAACTGCTTGTCGTAGGTTCTTATAAGACATGCCCTTCCACAGTGTATGGATTGCCTGTCGGATTGCCTGTCGGATTGCCTGTCGGAGTGCCCGTCGTACATCCTTGCATGACATGGCCTTCCATACGCCTCCGTAGACAGCGTCGGGCGGCATGCGTCGCGAACCTTCCTGCGGCAACAGGCCGCACATGTGCGCGTCTGTCATCCTGCTGTGACGCGTGACGCAGGTATTTAAGAACCACCACGCGCCCCCCACACCCACGAAGAGCATGGCAGCAAGAGCCGTGGCATTCCACGCGCCTACACCTGTCTCAATGCCGGACATGCTCACTGCTAATGGCTCAAGGCCGTATTCAAATAAAATATCGTTGATAGGATAGAGGAACAAGCCGGGGAAGACACCTGTGACGACGCAGCCTGCAGCAAGTATGCCCATGGTGACGCGCATGGGTGTGGCAAGTGTTTCCTGTCGGATTGCCTGTTCGGATAGCTCTGTATAGTCCTGCGGTTGCCCCAAGAACACCGCGTGCAAGAACTTCGCAATGTAGGCGAGCGTCAGCACACTGCCAAGCAAGGATATAAGCGCCAGCATCGTTTCACCGGAGGCCATGAGTGCATGATAAATAAGCCATTTTGAGCTGAAACCATTACTCGGGGGAACACCCACGACGCACAAGCCCGCAATGGCAAAAACAGCCATAGTAAAGGGCATTTTGCGCCCTAAACCGCCAAGGTCGCGGATGTCATCCTTATGAGAATAGTACATGACAGCGCCGCACACAAGGAAGAGCAAATCCTTAAAGAGCATGTGGTTTGCCACATGGAGGAGGGAACCGGCATAGCCCAGCGCCGTCCCCATGCCCACAGCCAGCATCATATAGCCAATCTGGCTGACAGTGGAATAGATAAAGATGAGCTTTAACTTTGTGGCGCGCAGCGCTTGTATGGCCGCCCACAACAGCGTCACACCGCCTATCCACATGAGAGTATATTGCAAACTGTGGACGAAGTCGCCAGTCAAAGCCCCAAAAGCCACAAGACCGCTGCCAATGACGGCAAAGAGCTTCACCAAGCCAAGCACAGCGCTCTTCAAGAGTACGGAGGAAATGAACCCCGACACGGGCGTGGGCGCCAATGCGGGATGCATTTGCCAGTCGATGCGCAAGGGCAACTGCGCCGCCTTCATGACAAAACCAATGGCAAGAAGCGCATAACCCAAGGATATGGCGCGCGTGTCAAGCAGAGCCGTCACAGGCGGCCAGATATTGTTCGTGTCCGTAAAGTATAAAGAACACAGAGGCAAGTTTCCGCCCACAAGGGCAATCCCCATAAAGAGGAAGGCGGCGCCAATCAAATTGAAAAGGAAGTATTTGAACGCTTCGTCCATACTGTCTTGCGTGCCCTCGTGCGCCAAGGTCATATAGAGCGCCCATGAACTCATAATTTCCCAGAATACAAAGAATGTCAGCAGATTGTGCGCAGAGGCCATACC
>CAYJGA010000213.1:0-4128 GCA_964369255.1 uncultured Desulfovibrionaceae bacterium | reverse complement strand
TATTTAGAAACAGTCCCTAGACAGTTATATGGAAATAACTGAGCAGTTCGTTGGTGTCTTCACTGAAGGAGTCTTTGAAGCGCATCATGAGCTCTGAACTGACTTCCTCCTCTGCGAGTACCTCACGCATCATCACTTCATCGTCGGCGAGGCCGAGGGTATCCATAAGATCCGTAAAGTGATTGTACATATTACCCCACATATCTGCATATTTTTCGGGGTCTTTTTCGTAGATGTTGCGGTTGTCGTCGCTCATGTCGCCGCCAAAGCTGAAGCCCTCTTCTGTGGTGAATGTGCTGAGCCAGTTGAGCATGTCGTTAAAGCCTTCCGTAGCCGGCAGCGCCTTGGAGACACGGTCAAAGAGGCGTTGGTTTTCTGTGGTGATTTTGCTCAAGTTTTCCTTGTAGCGCAATTCGTCCAAAAGCTCAATCGCTTCGTCGGAGAGTCTGACCTCGTCTTCACTGTAAGTCAGTGCTTCGCCTGCCTTACTGCCGGATGCGCCTAAGAGTGATGAGGCGCTTGTGCTTGTGGCGGAGGTATAGGAGTCTAATGAAATGGCCATATAAACCTCGTTTTATAAAAAAGAAGGGTGGAAAAAATTTTCCCTTTTACATAAATACTTGTTGGAAATGCAAAATTCGTTCCTTATTCCTCAATCGCCTCTGCAAAGCGTTGACGTAAGACTTCGAGCTTTGAGCGTGCGTCAGCAAGCGTCGTGGCACGATCCTTCTCTCTTTGTACCACTTCTGCGGGAGCGCGCTCCACAAAACTCTCATTTGCCAATTTTTTTGCGATGTTATCAAGCTCTTTGCCCAGCTTGCCGATTTCCTTGTCAAGACGTGCCATTTCTCCGTGTAAATCCACCGCACCGGATAAAGGTATGATGATTTGACATCCTTGCACGACTTGTGAGGCAGAGGCCTTTGGCGCTTGGACCGCGACATCAACTGTGAGATCAGCAAGACGCGCCAGCGCACACACCATTTCTTCTGCTTCTGCGAGGATGGCGCTTTGTCCTTCATTTTCAGGCTGAACAAGTACATTCAAGCGATGGGATGGGGCGATATTCAGCTCTGCTCGTACAGTACGCACAGCCACGATGACGCCTTGGATAAATTCCATGCGCGCGGCTTCGCCCGGCTTCACACAGAGCGGGCGTGCTTGAGGATAGGCCTCAAGCGCAATGTCTTGACCCGCACCGCCCGGCAAGGCTTGCCATATCTCTGCGGTGACAAAGGGAATCATGGGGTGCAGGAGGATGAGCATTTCTTTGAGCACTGTCCACAAAACGAATTGTGCTTGCGGCTTACGAGCGGGGTCTTGCATGTCTGTTTTTACAAGCTCTAAGTACCAGTCGCAAAATTCACCCCAGAGGAATTTGTAGGCGCCTTGTGCGGCGTCGTTGAACCTGTATTCCGCAATGGCGGATTGCATGTCTTGCTTGAATATTTCCAAGCGGTGCAGCATCCACTGGTGGTGCATTCCGTGGACGCTTTCAAGCGGGCATGCGGGGGGCACTTCCGGCAAATGCAGGAGGGCAAAGCGCGCGGCATTCCAAAGCTTGTTGATAAAATGACGATAGCCTTCGATGCGGTCTTCGGCGAGGCGAATGTCGCGACCCATGGCTGCAAAGGAGACAAGGGTGAAGCGCAAGGCATCGCAGCCATACTTTTCAATCATCTCAATGGGATTGATGGCGTTGCCCAGTGACTTCGACATCTTACGCCCTTCGCCGTCGCGCACGAGGGCGTGCAAGTAGACATGATGGAAGGGAACTTCATCCATAAAATGCAGACCCATCATCATCATGCGTGCCACCCAGAAGAACAGGATGTCAAAGCCTGTCACAAGGACGGCTGTGGGATAGAATGCGGCGAGGTCTTCTGTTTTTTCCGGCCAGCCCATGGTGGAAAATGGCCACAGCGCAGAGGAAAACCATGTGTCGAGTACGTCTTCATCTTGCACAAGCTGCGTACAGCCGCAGGACGTGCAGCGCGTGGGGTCGTCTTCACTCACCATCAGCGTGCCGCACTCTTGGCATGTCCATGCAGGTATGCGGTGTCCCCACCATATTTGTCGGCTGATACACCAGTCGCGGATATTGTCGAGCCAATTAAAATACGTTTTTTGCCAACTTTCCGGCAGAATTTGCGTCGTTTCAGGAACAGCGGCGCGGGCGCGGGGCGCAAGCTTTGTTGCCGCCACAAACCATTGTGTGGATACGTGCGGCTCCACCACTGTCTGACAGCGATAACACTGACCGACGGCGTGGGTGATGTCTTCGATGCGTACAAGGTCACCCGCCTCTTCAATGTCTGCCACGATGCGTTTACGACACTGCGCCTTATTAAGTCCTGCGTAGGGGCCTGCCACGTCCTTCATGATGCCATTCTCGTCAATGGCTTGAATAAATTCGAGTTTATGCTTGTGTCCCAGTTGCCAGTCGTTGTGGTCGTGGGATGGGGTCACCTTGAGGGCGCCTGTACCAAATTCTCTGTCCACATAATTATCGGCAATGATGGGGATTTCCCTTTTAAGCATGGGCACATAGGCTTTTTTTCCCACAAGGTGGGTGTAGCGCTCGTCTTCGGGATGTACGCATATGGCAGTGTCGCCGAGGATAGTTTCCGGGCGAGTTGTGGCGATGGTGATGGTGTCTGTGCTGTCCACCACATGATAGCGGATGTGCCACAAGTGGCTTTGGCGTTGTTCGTGTTCGACCTCATCATCTGCGAGCGCCGTATGACAGCGGCTGCACCAATTGATAATGTAGTCCCCTTTATAAATATATCCTTGCTTATAGAGGTCAACAAAGACTTTGCGTACAGAGCGGGAAAGCCCTTCGTCCATGGTGAAGCGTAGGCGCGACCAGTCTACGGAGGCGCCGAGTTTGCGTACTTGATTAAGGATACGGTCGCCATAATCTTCTCGCCATTCCCAGACTTTTTCAATGAAGGCTTCACGACCGAGGTCTTGTCGTTTGAGTCCATCTTTTGCAAGTTCGCGTTCTACGACGTTCTGCGTGGCGATGCCTGCGTGATCTGTGCCCGGAACCCAGAGGACTTTTTTGCCAAGCTGGCGTGCGTGCCTGCAAAGAACATCAATGAGTGTGAGGTTGAGGGCATGTCCGATATGGAGCATGCCTGTCACATTAGGTGGAGGAATGACAATGGCATAGGGGTCGCCGTCCTTGCTCATATCGGGTGTGAAGGTGGCATTGTTTTCCCAATGGTCGCACCAGCGCGATTCTACATTTTGGGGCTCATAGCCCTTGGGGAGTTTTTTTTTCTCCAGAAAAGGTGAGAGTCTTGTGGCGTTCGACGTCTGTCGACGTCAACGCTTACGAGCGAAGGAATTTTTTCTTCGCACACGCAATACTTGCGTTTATCACGGACAGGCGTAGAATGCAATCCGTCTATGGTGCCTCTTTTTGGATGAAGCATGTGGTTTTGTTTTTGAAGATTTTGTGAGGGGAAACTTTTTTTAGGAAAAAAAGCTTTCCTCCACGAAAAAAATAATTGATCAGCGTTTCCTTAAAAACTTTTTTGGTAAATAAGAAAGGCCAATGGAAAAAAAAATTTATATATTGTGGGATACTTCGCATATTTGGGGGCTTATGGCTCTGCATTGTGTACAGGGGATGGGTGTTGCTTCGCGTCTTGTGAATGCGCAAGACATCGTGTGCGGTTTACTTGCGCAGGAGCCTCCTGCCCTCCTTTTGGTGCCCGGCGGCGCGGCAAGCTTGAAGTATGCCGCCCTTGGTGAGCGCGGCTGCGCGGCTATCCGCGAATATGTGGCGCAGGGCGGACAGTATATGGGATTTTGTGGCGGCGCAGGTTTTGGCCTGTCGCACGGGCAAGGTCTTGGGCTTTGCCCGTGGGAGAGAGGGAAATATAGTCAGCGCTTACAGCATCTTGTATCTGGACATGTCCTTTCTCGCCTCAGCGTACATGACTATGTGCCTGCGTGTGGAGTGTATTCTTTGCCTGTGTGGTGGCCGGGTTTTTTTGCCATGCAGGAAAATCCCGATGTGTGCGTCCTTGCTACATATGAGCAGCCTGATAAGGATCTTTGTCTTGCGGATATCGAGCTTTCGTCCCTGCCAGACTCCACTGTCCAACATTGGCA
>CAYJGA010000212.1:0-4131 GCA_964369255.1 uncultured Desulfovibrionaceae bacterium | reverse complement strand
AAAGGAAAAAGAATTTATTTGGAAACAGCCCCTAAAAAAGTTTTCCCCAAACCCCTTTCAAAAAAACAAAATTAGAATGACATGATGAGACGCGTATGAATCGTATTGTTATTATAGGCTCTGGAATCACAGGCATGGCGGCGGCCTTGCTCTATGCCCAGCAGGACAGGCACGCCGACATCGTTGTGCTGGAGGCTTCGCAGCGCCCCGCGCCGCTGCTGGCAGGCTTTCGCCGTAAGGGCATGCATTTTGATACGGGCTTTCATTGTGCTGGCGGACTGCGCGAAGGGGGACTTCTTCGCTTATGGCTCCAAACGCTTGGTATGTGGCAGCATATTGGCCATGAGCGCGTCTATCCCATGGGCGAGGAATTTCATTTCCAAAAGCATGACAGCGACGGAGCAGATATATGGAGCTTTCCGCGTGATTGTCATACGCTTCTTGCGCATCTGGCAGAGCACTTTGGCGCGGAGGCAAGCACGCACTTTGCACACTTGCTGGCGGATATGGGGAGCGTCTTGGAAAAATCGCCTTATACAAATCCGCGCTGTCATGCATTGCCGCAGCTCTCATGGGAGAACTCTCAAAGTCTCACGCACACCTTGCAGAACTATTCTTTGCCTGCGGCCTTGCAACAGATGGTCAAGGCGCGTTGCCTGCTCTATGGTCTGACAGCGGACGAGGCCACATTTCATGATTATGCCCTCGTGGGCGGTTTGTATTTTGACTCGTGTCATGGCATCACGGGCGGCGGCAAGACTCTTGTGGATGCGGCGCTGCAAGCGATGGAAGGTAAGAATATAGAAGTACGCTGTCACTCGCCTGTGCTGCGGATAGTCCACAAAGACAAGGCATTTCACGCCGTGGAACTCGCCAATGGTGATATGATTGAGGCGACGACATGTATATTCACGGGGCATCCGTCCCAGCTTCCGCGCATGATTGAGAGCGGTGTTTTTCGACCTGCGTTTTTTCAACATATTAAGAGCATGGAAGAAACCGCTTGCGCCTTGACGCTCTATGGGGAGAGTGAACACCCCTATTTAAATGAGCGCGCCGTCTACCTGCTCCCGTCCGACTATGACGCAAACATTTTAAGTCCCCTTGGCAGTCCACAGCCGACTGCCTATGTGGTGGGCGGCCGACATGGGGAAAGCAGACATTGTGCACAATCCTCGCATTCGCGCGGCTTTCCCTTTGTGGCAGTGCTTCCCCTGTACGAGCGCGAATTTTTGCACGTCGAAAAACCGCGCCCTGTGGATTACGCCCGCAAGAAGGCAGAGAAAAGTCAGCAAGCCGTGGACTACGTGCGTCGGCGCCTGCCCATGCTTGGACGCATCACCATTCATGAAAGCGCCACAGCGGCCACCATGCAGGATTGGATTTATGGGGGCAGCGGCTCGCTCTATGGGGTGGCGCACAGCACAGCAACAGTGCCACTTTTGCCTGTGACGCGCATGAAAAATTTTTTCCTCGCCGGACAAAACATTCTTTTACCCGGCATCTTGGGCGGTATTGTCAGCGCGGCGCTGGCGGTGGGCTTTGCCACAGATCACCACAAAGTTTTAGAAGGATTTCGCGCATGCGCACACAACGCGTCGTCATAACAGGTATGGGGGCGGTGTCGCCCTTTGGGGAAGGATGTGAGTTGCTTTGTCAGAACTTGTGGCAAAACCACTGCGGCATCAGCGCTCTCAAAGAGAGGGAAGGCACGACAAGTACCAAGGGCACGGAAAGTACAGGCGAGGCCGAGAGTGAGCGCACGCCCATGGCTTCGGAATGTGCTGTGGGCGGGCTTGTGCCCGCCATCCAAACGAAGCGCATCCCGCGCGACGTGCGACGCACCATGTCGCCTATGTCCATGTATGCCACGCTGGCGGCGTGGGAGGCGCTGGCGCATGCGGGTTTGGATAAGAACGCGTTGCCCCCCATGGGCATCGCCATTGGCACGACCCTTGGCAGCCCCGAGGCATTGCACGATTTTTTTTATGAATACATCACACAGAACAACGTCGATTCTGTCCGCTCCACGACATTTTTCAAAGTGATGGGGCACAGCGTCGCCAGCAATCTTGCCTTGGCTCTTGGGGTGCGCGGTCGCCTTCTTGCGCCTGCGGCGGCATGCGCGTCCGGTCTTGTGAGTCTTGGACTTGGATATGAGACCATCGCTCACGGCCTCGAAGAACGCATGCTCTGCGGCGGCGCCGACGAATTTCATATGTTGACCGTGGCTACATTTGACAAAATGCAAGCCGCATCCCATGCCAAGGAGCCTGCATGCGCCTCCTTGCCTTTCGACACACGGCGCAGCGGCGTTGTGGTGAGTGAGGGCGTCGGCCTGTTGCTTTTGGAAAGCCTTGAAAGCGCTCTTGCACGACAAGCGCCCATCCTTGCGGAAATCAGCGGCTATGCCAGCACCACATCCCCATACAGCATTGCCCATCCCGACAGCGAAGGCATGCGGGAATGCATGGAAAAAGCGCTCAATGCCGCATCTCTCGACGCCCACAATATCGACTATGTCAACGCCCATGCCACAGCCACCACAGCGGGCGACGCGGCGGAGGCGCGAGCCATCGGCGCCCTCTTTGGGGAACATGCGGTGCCTGTCAGTTCATTAAAAGGGCACCTGGGACACACACTCGCCGCCAGCGGCAGTCTTGAAAGCATCGCCTGCGTGGACATGTTGCAACAGCAAGCCCTCTTGCCCACATTGCACTTGCAACAGCTCGACAGCGCGTGCGCACAGCTCGACCACATCACCACCATCCGTGGAAAGGATATAACTCACTGTATGAAAAATTCTTTCGCCATGGGGGGCATCTATGCATCCATGGTTTTCTCGCGTTTTGTTTTGTCATAAAAAGTTTGTGGGGAAGACTTTTTTCTGAAAAAAGTCTTCCCCACAAGAAAAAAACTTAAAAAACACATGGGAATGCGTGGTCGCTTTACGCATCCTCTTGTGTGTTTTGCAACGCTAGAAACTTCTCCCTGTGCTCTTTAAATACACGCTCACAGTAGGTGACGTTTGCTTCATCAAATAAAGTAATCGCTTTTTCTGCCCACACTTCTAGGGTACGGAACAAAAGAAGCTCGTGACCCTGCGGCAGATGGTAGAGAGACAAGATGATTAATGAATTCATCATTGCATTCACAGAGAGTATCGCAACATCACTCACTTCAAAGGCCGTAGGACCATTGTGCAGTTCAGGCATTATCTCAGGGTTTTCTCCTTTGTCCAGACCAAAGGCTTGAAGATGGACAAAGGGGGTTCTGTCATCATCCGCCCAAATTTCACGAATACCGCAGACAGCCTCTATGCGTGTGAAAGAGACGGACGCATTTTTCGCAGACGCAAGACGCTTGTCTACTTTTGCCCACGCATGTGAACCCGTTTCTTCATGCGTGTACCTTAAATAGGCAGCAGCAACTTTTTCTTGCGTCTTGCTGGTATGTATAAAAGCCATAATGCATAGACATTCATATATGCTTCGCCAGAGGGTAAAGGCGCTGTCTACGCATCCGTGCTCAAGAAGAATAATAATACTCTCGAAATGTTGGCATATTCTTCTATTGAGGTAGTACATCACATAAAATAGCTGTGTCTCGTCGGAAGTAGACGCTCCTTCATTCTCGTCCTCCTCGTCCTCCTCGTCCTCGACCTCACTCGCAATGTGCTCTGTTAGGGCGTAGGTCAAAAAAAGGAGCATTTTTGCAGTGCCAAAAGCCCCCTGCCAAAGCGGAAGCTCTGTATCCACAAAGGATGTCAGGCGTTCCTGCATCTCTTCAAGTTCTTCGAGCATGCGCTTTTCTTGCTCCACCAAGCTCTCATCAACGTCGTGCATGAAGCTTGCGATATGTGACTCTATGTATTCTTCAGGAGTTTTGCCTTCATCCTCTGCGCGTTTCGGGTCATGCTTGACGTTTGTTGTAAGGATAAAAGTTAATAATTTTAGTGCATGCGACATATTTCATCCTATTGCACTCCCAATAAATGAGGGATGCTTTTTACTGTTGAAGGTTTTCGACGAAAGCCTCTTTCTGCTGAGGGGCTGTTTCTTATACACGACATTCTCATTGTATGAACCATTCTCAATAGTACTTGTCAAATACTCTTGAGAGTGTGCCAAA
>CAYJGA010000211.1:0-4133 GCA_964369255.1 uncultured Desulfovibrionaceae bacterium | reverse complement strand
GCGTCGTAGGTGAAGTCGCCCGTGCTTGGGTCAAGCGTCAGCGTGCCATTGTCCAGTTCAAAGGACAGGGTGCCGTCGTCGTTCTTGGTGCCTTCTTCGCCATTGATGGTAATTTTATGTTCTTCTGTGGTGCCATCGCCGAGGTCAATATCAAACTTGCCTGTGACGCTGTCGCCTGCGGAGGCGTCTTCCGGTTGTGTTTCCACTTCCACGTCGGGCACGAGGTCTGGCGCGGGTTTTGGTTCCGGAGTCGGTTCTGGACTAGGTTCCGGAGTCGGCTGAGGCGTTGGCTGAGGAGCGGGGGGTGTTGGGTTGCCTGCGCCACTTCCATCTCCTGCTTCAGGAGGCGCTTCGCCTTCCGGCGTGCCGCCTTCTTCTTCCGTCTCACCTTCTTCGTCAGTTTCATCTTCGGGCGTACCACCAGAACCGGAACCGCCGGAGCCAGTACCACCAGAGCCGGAGCCAGAACCGCCGGAGGCGTCACCTTCGCCCGTCGCGCCGAAGTCGTCGTCTGTGTTGTCTTCAGGGTCAGTATTCGGGTTTTTATCGGCATCTTCTTCAGGAAGCGTCGGATCCACATCGGGAGTGCCGGAGCCGGACGTATTGCCGCTCGTACTTCCGCCGATATTTGCAGAACCTTGCTCGCGGTTGCCGTCGCCGTCTTCCGTCGTAAAGCCTACATCAAGGTCGAGAGTCCCGTCGGTATTCTCTTCGCTCGGTTCAAAGGTAAAATTGCCATTGCTTTCAAAGGTAATGGTGCCACTTTCGGACGTAAAGACAAAGAAGCCCTCTTCTGAACTCAGCTGTTCCCAGCCAGCAGGAAGGGTCACTTCTACAAGGCGCAGGTCTTCGCGGTCTTGGTCAAGGCGTCCTTCACGGTCAACACCGCTCAAGAGCGAACCTGCGACAAAATCGCTGCTTCCGCCGCCGCCTTCAGGGCCTGACGTGTTACCGGCTGCCGGCATCAGCGATTCATCAAGAGCCGCAAAAAACGCTTCACCGGGGATGACAGCGTCTTCCACTATAAATTCAGGCATATTCTCCGCAGAATACGCTTCATAAAAATTCTCAAGAACGACGCTGGAACCGTCGTCAAAGGTGAAAACAAGATTATTATCCTGACGCTCAAGGAGAGCTTCACCCGGACTAAATTCTAAAACAAGCTTGTCGTCTGATTGGGGGGTGAGAACACTTTGTTGGCCAGCAGTAGGCTTTTGCAATAAGATGTCTGCCATGATTTACTCCTCGAATAGGCTCTTTGCACTCACACACCAAACGAAACGCAGGGCACACCACGACCCACGGACGCACAAAGAGCGCAAAATATCATAGAAAATAAAAAAGAAGAGAAGAATGGCCCGGCAAAAAGCGACTGTGGCACTTTCTACCATATAAAGGGGCGAGGGCATAAAGCCCCCAGAGTATAAAACTCCAAAGCAGAATGAAGAGGCACTTGTCCAGCGCCAGCGTCAACAACATTACAGGTCGACACAGCTCCTAAGTAATCCGCAGGAAATGCTTTGTCAATAATTTTTATCAAAAAAAGAAAAAAACTCTCCATTGTGCCCACGGCATGCCGAGCGTGTAAAAAAAGCCCCCGACACACAGGCAGCGCTGAAGCACTGTGTCGGGGGCTTATCTATTTATTTAGCACATCTTAGCAAAAGTCAGTCCGCACAAGGATTGTCTGCTCTATGCCTGCATCGGTTTTCGTGAATTCTTGGTAGGTGTAGGACTTTGCATCCGCACCCTTTACAGTCACTGTATTGCTGCCCGGATCCCAGCCTGCCAGCGGGTCTTCCTTGTTGAGCATGTCCTGCTGCAAGGTTTGTGCACTGCCAACATCGCTGCCAAGCATGATGATTTCCATGTTATTGACCACGCCGTCCTTGGACAAGAGGCTCTTCGCCTCATCAAGGCTGTTCACACCCAAGAGCAAGATGTCCATGTCATTCTCATTGGTGCCGCCATCGACGAGCAGGTCGTCAATATCCATCTTGATGATGTCATTGCCTTCGCCCCCAAGCATCTTGTCAGCACCGAGGCCACCAATCAAGATGTCATCGCCTTCGCCGCCTTCAAGGTAGTCGTTGCCTGTGCCGCCGAAGAGGATGTCATCGCCTTCGCCGCCATAGAGCGCGTCGTTGCCGCCAAGACCCATGAGGATGTCGTCGCCGCCTTCGCCGCTGGTATTGGCGTCACCGCCATAGAGCACGTCGTGCCCGTCGTTTTCGCCTTCCAGCTTATCCACAGCCGCGTTGAGCGTATCAAAGTCCACGCTTCTTGCTTCTTCAGTCAAAGCCTTTGTTAAAGCTTGCGTGTCCGTATCGGTGATTTGCAAGTTTGTTTGCGTATACTCTGCGGCCTCTTCATCGCTCATGCCAAGGTTCTTAGCAAAGGTGAACAAGGAGTCCTTGTCGCCATCGCCAATCAGAATGTCCTCACCGCCTTGTCCGTAGAGCATATCATCGCCCTTACCTGCAAGTAAGACATCAGGATCATTCTCATTGTTCGCTGCATTTTCAATAACCCATTCAGGATAGTTCTGCATATACTCAATGAGCATGGCATCTGTCACAGTCACATCGCCGCCAAGCACCTTCACAAGAGCCGTGCGCAAGTCTTCCTTGTTGATGCCGCCGATGAGAATGTCATCGCCGCCGTAAGCCGTCGCAACGCTGGAGGCGTTTTCTTGCAACACGCTTTCCTCTTCTCTGAAGATGGAGGCAATATCGGCGTCCAGCACAATCTTCGATTCGCCGTCCGTGTCATAGCGGTCAAGGTATTCTGTAGTGATGCCGGTTCCCATACCCACGGCGTGGATAGAGTTCTCATCGCCGTCGGTGATGTTCCCCGCCTCATCTCTCACGATGCCCATGGCTGCTTCCAAGCGGTCATATGACTTGTCGGCTTGCGCCTCGGTTTCGCCATAAAGCTTGCCGTCTGTGAGGAAGAATGTCTTATTTTCGTAGCCATTGCTCTGCATGGCGTCGCTTTCAAACCATGCGGCAGCAGCGTTGAAGCCATTTGAGTACACCGTATTATTATGGAAGCCGTCTTCACCATGTCTCAGAACATGCGCCGCGCGAATGTCTTCGATAGCGCCGAGGATTGCCTCCATATTGTCCTCAAGAGGCACAGTGCCGTCAATAGCGATATTGACGCCGCCCCAGAAGGTCACGAGGAAGAAGTTCACCTCGCCGCCGATGGTGCTTGCGGCGTGGGGATACAATGTATCTTGCACAAAGTCCACAATGGCATCGCACGCAGCTTCAAGACGCGTCTCATCGCCCTTAATATCGCCAAAGTTATCGTCATACATGGAACCGGAGTTATCAAGTATGATAGCAATATTATAGTCCGTATTGGGCGCAAGCTGGCTTGTGACGCCGCCAAGGTCCACAATACTGTCGTCAGGCTCCGTCGTATCGCCGGCGTCTTCACGCTTTGCCAAAATATCAAAGCTTGCAGTGTCGCCATCAGAATCCTTCACGCCGATGGTTGCCTTCACCGTGCTGTCCTCAGGGACATTCTTCACCGTAGCAAGCCACACTTCGTCAGTGCCGGTGCCACTCAATGTGACATCGCCAGCTTCCAATGTGACGCGCCCCGTGTTCGGATCCACAGTGACCGTGCCGCCGTCTTCTGACTTCCAGCTGAAGCTGCCGTCTTCATTTTCAGTGTAGGTAAAGGTCGCATTGCCAAAGGACAGTTCCTTACCCGCGCCGTCATCCGCGCCGAAGTCGATGTTGACGATGGTCGTCGCCGTGTCCGTGGTGGTGGAAGTGTTCACAGGGTCATCCACACGCGGTTCATCGTCGTGGATGTCCACAGTGATGTTCGCGCTCTGCTCAATGCCCATGCCATCCTTCACAGTGACAGTGAACTTTTCAGCGTCATCTTGCAAGTCGCTGCCTTCTGCGTGCTTATATTCCGTACCCTGCGTGTAGGTATACTTAAGTGTATACTCATCGCCGTTCTTTTCGATACCGGTGATTTGCAGTGTACCGTTCTTGCCCGTTGAGGACACAGTGTCATACTTCAAGGTGCCGTCGGCACGTTCTGTGACAGTGATGGTGGTGCCACCAAGGGTCACACTGGACACACCCGTATTTGCAGTGAATGTCAAGGTG
>CAYJGA010000210.1:0-4138 GCA_964369255.1 uncultured Desulfovibrionaceae bacterium | reverse complement strand
CTTGAGCTCGTCGGAGGTGTCGGGATGCTCGATACCTTTCTGTAAGTGCGCTATGCCTTCTGCTTTCTTGTCCAGATAGTGCAAATAGAGAATGGCAAGACTGTAACGGGCGCTGGCTCTTTCTTCGAGGGCGAGCACTTGCTCAAGCGCTTCGGCGGCTTCGGCGTTCTTTTCTGCTTTGTTGAGCACGATGCCGTGCAAGTAGTGGGCTTGCGCGGTGTTGGGCGCCATTTCGAGCACGCGGTGGATGAAGTTCTCTGCGGCGTCCCATTGCTCCTCTTCGATAAGCACATGGGCGAGATGAAGCATTTTCGACGTGTCATTGGGACTGTCCTTGACTTCCTGCATGAGGCGCCCGATGAGGGGCGACATTTCGCCTGCTTCACTTGCACCCCCAGCTACGGAAGACGGCTCGTTGTGCTGTATGAGACTTGGGTTGAGCATGCGCTCTTGTAGGGCGGCAATAAACATAATGAGAAGCCCTGCGGCAATGACGACGCCTGTGATCATAGTGGGACGCGCTGATGTGGGTGGTGTGATATGTGCCATATTATTTTCCGCCTTGTGCCTGTTCTGGTGCCTGTTCTGGTGTGTCTTGGAGTAACTCCCACTGCCGGAGACGCTTTTGCAGCGACGACTGCGCGCGTGCTATGAAGAGCACATAGGCGCACATGCCAAGCCATGCAGCTATACTTGCTGCCATAAACCATGTATATTCCATAAAATTATTCCTCTATATCAGTTTGAGTCATGTAAAGCCGGTTCAGAGTAGCCTCTTGCATGAGCTGCCGCGCACGCACAAAGACAAGACTCGCCCACACACATCCGAAAGACGCGAGACAGACGAGGAGCGCTGTGAGCATATCCGGATCTAAACCGCTGCCCTTGGATGTGAAAACAGCCGGATGGATGGTGCGCCAAAGTCGTGCGGAAAAAAAGACGAGAGGCACATCCAAGAAAGCAATGATGCCTAGGACACCGCGGATGGTTGCGTTGCGCTGCGGCGACATCTCCAAGCCCCGCAGGACAAGATAAGCCACATACACAAACCACATGATGAGCGCCGTTGTCAGACGCGGATCCCATGTCCACCAAACACCCCACGAATGACGCGCCCATATGGAACCTGTGATAAGCGCAAGACTTGTACACACAACACCCACTTCCGCCGCCGCCAATGCCCATGCGTCCCACTTGGGAGACTTTGTGCGTAGGTAGGCAATGGATGCTACAAAGACTACGAAAAAACTCGCAAATGCCCACCATGACAGGGGCACATGCACATAGAATATTTTTTGCACCATGCCCATGGTTTGCTCCACAGGCGCATACACAAGAATAAAATACTGACTCACTGCCATGCCAAGAGCGGCAAGACCTATGAGTATATATAGAATAGGAGGCATCTAATCCCCTCCGGCATAAATGTACGAAAAAAGCACCATGCCCGCACCCAAGAAAAGAGCGTCAAAAGCACAGGCAATACCAATCCAACGAGCTGGCTCCTCTGTCATGACAGAGTCCGCAGCTATGCCCGAAAATGCCGCCGCACCCACACGGATACCCGCAAGCAAAAGAGGCACCAACAAGGGAAACAAAACAATGCTCAAAAGCGACTCGCGACCGCCGGAACTCCCCTGCCCCGACTGACCGCCCTGCCCTCCATGACCGGAACCACCCCCGCCACACGCCAAAGCGCCCAACAAGGAACCAAGCGTCACCATGCCCACATCCACGAGCACGAGCATAAGCAAGCCTTCCGTCCACATGCTGCCTACGGTCTGCCCGAGGAAGACAATGGACGCAGGCAAGAACACCATCTGCGACAAGAGCAACAAACACAAGCCCGAAATGGCCTTACTGAGCCATATGCATTGCACAGGCTGGGGCATGAGCAAGAGCGCTTGGCGGACGCTGTTGCCCTCGTCGAGGGCATACAACATATTAAATATGAGCACCTGACAAAATGCCGAGGCCAACCAGAAAAGCGCCGCCGCACCTTGCGGTGACATGGTCGTCCCCACTTCTTGGGACAAGCTCAACACAAATATGAGCAAAAGTCCCAATAAGAGCGCTTGCACAAGGCCGCCGCCCCGCGAAAGCGTGAGACATAAATCCTTGCGCACAAGAGCCATAAGCACACGGGGCATACTCGAACGGGGCATACTCGAAGACGATTTCATGCGCTGACCTCCGTGTGCTGTGCTGAAGCATCCGCGTTCTTCGCGTCGCCGTCATAGACGAGGCGCCCGCCCTCCAGCGTGAGCAATCTGTCCGCAAGAGCCGCATGCTCATGGAGCTGATGCGTAATACAGACGACACACGCACCCGCAGCCTTCGCCGCATGGATGTTCTGCCACAAAAGCGCAGAGGAGCGCGTATCCAGTCCTGTGGACGGCTCATCCAAGAGCCACAGCCGCGGACGCAAAAGCAATATACGCGCAAGATTGAGCCTTTGCGCCATGCCACGAGAAAACAATCCCGCACGCTGCGCCGCAAAGGGCACAAGCTCCACTTGTGCCAGTACCTCATGGATGGCATCCCCAAGACCCTGCTTGGGGGCGCCATACATATCTGCCCAGAAACGCAAGTTTTCTTCAGCACTCAGCGCTCCGTACACAAAGGTGGCGTGCCCCAAGTAGCCCAATTCCTCAGGCGCAAGGGCGCAGTCCACTGTGCCGGCGCTGGCGTCGGTAAGCCCTGCCATAATGCCGAGCAG
Organism: uncultured Desulfovibrionaceae bacterium; assembly: GCA_964369255.1. Taxonomy (GTDB): domain Bacteria; phylum Desulfobacterota; class Desulfovibrionia; order Desulfovibrionales; family Desulfovibrionaceae; genus CAYJAD01. Next base: position 1,419 of record CAYJGA010000210.1, on the reverse strand, counting down.
CGTGGACTTGCCCGCGCCATTGGCGCCTGTGAGCAAGGTCACAGAGGCCGATTCAAGACTGCATGACACATTCTTGAAAATACAGCGCTGGCCAAAGAATTTCGCCACCTTATGCAGACGTAGGACAGTGGACATGGCGCTTAGGCATCCGCATTGGGCGCTGTATCGTCGTCGCGCGTCCCACGACCGCCGCGCAGGGCATGCGCCCCGCGCCCAAGGGCAATAAAGGGGAACAAGCACATGATAGTGCTGCCTATCCACATCCAATTCACCAAGGGATTGACGCTGACGCGAATGGTCAAACGACCCGATTGATCCAAGCCAAGGAGCGAGGCGTAAATCTCATTACCTAAGCTGAAATGCGTGTCCACTTCCGCAAATTGCTGACTGGGATGGTTGGCATAAATACGCCTTTGCGGCGCCAAAAGCCCCACAAGCACATCTTCGCCGTCGCTGTTCTTTTGCGTAATTTGCAAGCGTGCCTCAAGGTAATCATATCGCTCATTGGCGTCTTGCGTCACATCCACAAGGGATATGGTGTACTTGCCAAGGGCAGCCGAACGCGTGCCATCCATGGAAAGAAGGAAGTTATCCTCCTCCTTATAGGGGCCGGAAAAGGCCACGCCCACCACCACAAGGAGCACGCCAAAGTGTACGCCGTGCGCCGCCAAGAACGAAAGAGGCATACGCTTCCAATGCTCCGCAAAGAGCAATACAATAGACACGAGCGCCGCCGCCGATGCAGCCGTCGCCACAAGCGCCGTCGCCTGTCGATAGCCCGCATACCACACAACTATGGCAGTCAGCACAAAGGCGCCTGCCACAATGGCAATTTTGCGGACATTGCGCACCCCCCCCGACCACGAAAGCCACGGGCAAAAAGCCATGATAAAGCTGAGTAAGGCAAAGAGCGGCAAGCATGAGGCATTGTAAAAATCCGCCTCCAAGCCCTGCGACTGGGTGGAAAAAAGCATACTGATAAGAGGCCACAGCGTGCCCACGCAGATGATAACCGACAAGGCCATGAGCACCCACATGGTCACCAACAAGAAACCCTCGCGGCTGTCAATGCCCTCAAGGTCTTTTTTGCTATTATGACTGCAAAAAGCCACAAATGCACAGAGAAGTGTCGTGCCAATCACAAAAACCAGCAATGGCACACCCACGCCGCCGTCGCCAAATGCGTGTACAGACTGCACAACACCACTGCGTACAAGGTAGGTGGCAAAAAAGGCCGAAACCGTCGTAAGCGACATGAGAAATATATTCGTTCTGCCAAGCTTGCCGCGACGCGTCTCAATAATACAGGTATGCAAAGCGCCCGTGCCAATGAGCCACGGAATAAGTGAAGCATTTTCCACAGGGTCCCATGCCCAATAGCCGCCCCAGCCAAGCTCCAAGTACGCCCACCACGCGCCA
>CAYJGA010000209.1:0-4147 GCA_964369255.1 uncultured Desulfovibrionaceae bacterium | reverse complement strand
CTAAACAATCGGCGCTTGCGAATGGAGGATTGAAGAGATGTTTTGTAGTTTTATACAAAAGTACTCGCTTTGACATTTTGAGAGCTGTGGCAAAAGGCAAAAGAATTTATTTAGAAACAGCCCCTAGACAATCGGCGCTTACGACTGAACAATTTGAAAAGTATTTTTAGGTTCATACGCAAAAAGAAAATGAAGGATTAGACAGGATAGCGTCCGCAAGAAAAAGTGCCCTCAGGGCATTTTTTTGTTTTTTCACACGGGGCGCCGGCGTCTTGAAAGACGACTGGGAGGACACTTTGACAGATGCGGAGCATATCGCGAGCAAGGGCGCGTATTTCCCACTGAGCGCGGGTGCAGCATCTGTGCGCAAAAAAGTTCATGAGCGCGCGACAGTTCATGGTGTACACAATGCGCGTCTCTGCTGCTTGCGGAAGGACAAAGCGTGCGTCTTCGTTGGCCTTGTTGGCGCGCCCGTCGGCTTCTAGCAGCTCCTTTATGTCCTTGTAAGCAGCGCCGACTTCTGTCATAAATGCTTCAAAGCGCGCAAGGGCAGCAGGGTTCTTTGCAATGGCAGGCGGTATAATGTAATTACATTGGGAGCCGTCGACGTATCGCTGGCTTTGCTGCGAATACGACGCGATGCGATGGCGCACCAGCTGATGAGAAAGCGCACGAGAAATGCCCTCCGCCGCAAATGTGAATGTCACATGCTCCATGGGGCTTGTATGACCGGAGGCCACCACCTTTGCTACAAGGGCACTGTGGATGCTTTCCTGTGAGGTATCACTTAAAGCAGTATTGTCGGCTTCAGTCTTGTGACAATCGTCCCACATGTCGCCTACAAATCCTGCGGAATAGCATTGGCGACACGCGGAATAAATAACAGCCAGCGGATTGGGCGTATGAGTAAGTAATGTCACACGAGCTTTTATGGGGGGCATGGCTTCTCCAAAAGTGTGTTACTGTGATTGACGAAAATGTCTTTAAGAATACACTGATTTTGCTTCGTAAAAAGCAGTATGTGGGAGGAACCTTTTTCTAAAAAAAGTTCCTCCCACATACCTTTCAAAAAAACTTTCAGCCTTTACAAGGCATTAGCCTTCTACTTGCTGAATGCCGTCTAACTTCCACATTTCAGAGCTGTTTATGGGACGCATGAAGTGCCAAATTTCACGCACTTGCGTGGTGTCCTTGGCGCCGGCGCTCATATTGCTGTCATTTTCACGCATAAGCACGTCGAAGTAGACTGTTGCCCACTGGTTGCCGTTTTCTTCTTTGACGTCTAAAAGGCGCGCGTTGGTGAGCAGTATTTCTGTCAGACCCGGTTCTGGGTCTTCAGCGTATTGCGCCTTAATTTCGTTCAGGACTACAGGCGTGGTAAAGAGGGCGATGTCGTCCAAATCGCGCTTATCCCATGAGGCTTGCAGGCGCGTGAAAGCCATTTTAGCGCCGGCAAGGAAGTCTTCCACGTCAAAACCTGCGGGCACGGAGGAGCCTGCGGGTGCGTGGGACGCACTTCCGCCTTGGAGGTTGCTCCACGAGCCTTGTGCGCCGCTGTTATGCGATGTTTTTTGATAGGAAGAGGACGAAGAAGAATGAGGTGGAGTGGGCGCTGCCTGATATTGAGCAGCTCCATAGCCACCTCCGGGCGAGGCTGTGGCCATATTTCTTCTGCGGAACATGGTGAAAACCTTGTATGCGATGAAGAGCAGAAGGCCAATGAGCAAGATGTCCATGAAACCGCCGCCGTCAAAATCGCCGCCGAACAGGAGGGAACCAAGAAGTGTGCCAGCTAAGATACCACCGAGCATGCCACCCATGCCACCAAGAAATCCGGATTTATTTGAAGTGCTTGGTGAATTTTTGGACGGTGCTGTTTGCGTCACACCGGGCTTTTGTGGTGCAGGTGCAGAGCGTTGCATGGACGGGGAACTTCCAAAGGATCTGCCGCCGCCCATGCGGCGTGCTTCGGCGTCCATGACAGCCGTAAAGAACAAGGCTCCTACGAAAATGCAAAATGTAAATAATGTTTTGAGTTTCATCAAATTTCTCCTTTAAGATTATTGGGCAGCAGGTGCGGAAGGCATTGCTGCGGGTATGTCGTTGTTCGTGTCTGCGGGAGGTGTTGTGGCTTCTGGGACAGCCTCAGCAGGAGCAGGTGTCTGTGGGCTGAGACTTTCCGTTGCAGGGGCTTGTGATTGTGAGCCTTGTGGCACTGCGCCCTCAGCGGGAGCTTCGTTAATCACTTCCTCTGGCATATCCTTTGGTATATCGGTTGACGCGTCAGTTGACTGCTCAGTTGATTGCTCAAGCGGCGTGTCACCGGACGTATCACGAGGTGTTTGAGGCGAAATGCCTGTGCTGCCTTCTGGTGCGCTACCTTCTGATGTATTGCCCTGTGGTGCACTAAGAGGCGTGTTCTGCTCAGAATAGTCAGGATTTTGCGCGCCAAAACCATAAGGAAGAACCCCAAGACCGCTTCCTAAAGGATGTGTGCGCAAGAAGCTATCTTTTTCGGCTGTGGTGAGCGATGGTGCCACAAGCATTGTCATAGGTTGCACAAGAATAAGAGCGACAGTAACAATAACTAAGAGTGAACCGCCTACAAATTCACGACGGGTGAATTTGAGCAGAAGCACCGACGCCAAGAGCAAGATACCCGCAACCAGCGGGAGACCTTCCGTGCTCAAGAGAACATCCTTCATGAGAGGAGGCACAAGGTGCGACCATGTGCTCGCCGTGGCTGGGATACTCACAAAGGTGAGTACGGCGCCCGCCACAAGTAAAAATACTGCCACAAAGAGGAAGAACACACGGCTTCCCCGCGCGGAAAGGCGACACAGGGCGCTAGCAAATAAGAATGCCAATAAGGACAATACGGGCGTAGCAGCCATGAGTGAAGCATTGTCTTGGCGCAAAAGCACAGCGCACGCAAACACAAGGCTTATCCATGCCCATGCAGGGCCGGAATTGTCCTTGCGCGACGCTTTAAGAGACGCAAATGATGTACTGATGACCCTGAACCAGTTGACGAAAATAGGAAGTAATGTCCATGGCATCAAACCCAAGGCAAGAACAAGCGCAAGACTCATCCAGCCTTGCTGGATGGGCCAATATGGGGGCATAAAGGGGGCGACAAAGTAAAGCAGAACAGTATCAAGAGAGGCTGCACCTGCTCCACCAAGAAGTATGACCACCACAAGCCAAATGGCAAGCAAGACCACAAGGAAGGAAAAACCCATCACAGCGTCGAGCTTGTGCGCACGCCCAAGGGTGGTGCGCCATAGCACAAGAACGATACTGCTACAGAGAATCGTCCAGAGGGGCAATGCGCCTCCTACGAGCGTAGCAAGGGCTGTAAAAATAAAACCGCTTATGAACCAGAGGTATCCAGACGTACTCGTCCAACCTCGATAAAGAAAAGCAAGAGCAAAGGCAAAAAGGCCTGCTGTGAGAACTTCAGGGATGACCATATGCCCAAGACTCATGAACGCAGGACTTGTTAAAAGCAACAGACCTGCAACAAAGGGGACAGTGCTCCTATCGGCCTTGTCGACCTTATCGGCCTTGTCGACCTTGTCGGCCTTGGGCAAAAGACAGCGCGCAAGAACATAGGTACCCATGAGCGCCACAAGCGCAGAACTCCATGCAAACACAGGCAAGAAAAGGCTTGCAGGCATGGGGAGAAGCGCAATAAGCGCCATAAACCAATAATAACCGGGCATCATGCTGACGCTGAGGTCTGTGGGGATGACCCATTGCCCTGCGGCAGCCATGCTTGCAAATGTTGTAATGACAGTTTCTTCCGCGTAAAAGAAACCAGACGGCAACCAGACGCTGGCAAGGCCATGGAGGGCGAAAATCAAGAGGAGAACAATGAAGCCTCCTTTGTTGAGTCCCTGAAAAATTTTTTCGGCAAGGCTTGGTGGCGGAGGCGGTGCAGGAGGCTCTTCTGACAAGTCATACACATTTTCAGGCGCACTTTCCATCTCATCCCTTTGTACATACTCCACATTCTCTTGAGCAGTAAAGTGGGGCTCTTGCGCATAGCCTAAATTGTGCGCGCCTGCGTCATGTGTGTTTGCATCGTGCGTGTTTGCCTCATGCGTATTTGCGTCGTGCGCGGTCGCTTCAGGCTTATGTTGGT
>CAYJGA010000208.1:1348-4182 GCA_964369255.1 uncultured Desulfovibrionaceae bacterium | reverse complement strand
GCAAAAACACGCAGCTCTTGTACTTGCCGCTGGTAAGGGTACACGCATGCATTCCCCTATCCCTAAGGTTTTACAGACCTTGCTGGGGGAACCTATGCTTACATATGTTTTTTCTGCCCTGCGCCCAGTTTTTGGGGATGATGTATGGGCGGTTATTGGTCATGGGGCGGAGCGCGTGCGTTCGGCGTATGCCGATGCACAGGTGCGCTTTGTGGTGCAAGAAGAGCAACGGGGCACGGGGGACGCTGTGGCTTGTGCTTTGCCGGGGCTTCGTGAAGAGGGCTATGAATACCTTCTCATTGTGAATGGAGATACGCCGCTCATCACTTCGGATTTTTTGCAGAGCTTTGTACAGGGGGCGCAGGGGGCAGATGTGGCTTTTGCCAGCATGGTGCTGCCGCAGGCCGGCGCGTATGGTCGAGTGGTGCGCAAGGATGGCGATGTTGTTGCCATTGTAGAGGCCAAGGACTATGACGCGCGTGTACACGGGGCGCAGAGCAACGAAGTCAACGCGGGCATATATTATATAAGGATGGATATTCTGTCGCACCTCTTGTCGCAGGTGACATGCGAAAATAAGAGCGGTGAATATTATCTGACGGACATTGTCGGGCTTGCTGTTGCCGCAGGGCATAGGGTCGTAGGCGTACAGTGTGGGGAGAATACGAGCCTCCTTGGTATTAACACGCCGCGGGAATTGGCGACTTCGGAAGATATTTTACAAATGCGTATCAATGCGGCGGCGCTGGATGCGGGTGTGATTATGCACAGCACGCACAGTGTGCGCATAGGCCCCTTGGTGCGCCTCGAACCGGGCATAGAGGTGTTTGGCCCGTGCGATATTTCTGGCACGAGTTCTCTGGCTTCCGGTGTGGTGGTGCATGCACACACCATCATTCACAATAGCCGCGTGGACAGCGGCGCGCATATTTTACCTTTTAGCCATCTTGAAGGCGCCCATGTGGGCGTGGACGGGCGCGTGGGACCGTATGGGCGACTGCGTCCTGGTGCGGTGCTTGAGGAAGGCGCGCGCGTGGGCAATTTTGTAGAGATGAAAAAAGCGGTGCTTGGCAAGGGTGCGAAGGCCAGCCATTTAACCTATCTCGGCGACGCTCATGTGGGAGCCGGCGCCAATATTGGCGCGGGCACTATTACGTGCAATTATGACGGAGTGAATAAACATACGACGCATATTGGCGAAAATGCCTTTATCGGGAGCAACAGTGCCTTGGTTGCACCTGTGCGCGTTGGCGACAATGCCCTTGTGGGAGCAGGTTCTGTTATTACCAAGAATGTGCCTGACGGACAGCTTGGAATCGGACGTGCAAAGCAAAGCATCTTACCGCGAAAGAAGTGATTTATTAGTTTTATTATATTGAATGCTTGTGAATAAATGAAGAGAATGTGTCAAGACATCTTGCCATAGTGTGTTGTGTGTGATACCTTTTTTTCTATGGAAGTCCTCAATCTGCTAGAAGAACGAGTGGGTCATCTCTTGAAGGAAACCCAGCGCATTAAAGATGAGCATGCGCGCACAGTTGCAAGCACCTCTGCTGTTGAAGAGGAGCTTCAGTCTTTGCGCCAAGAGAATGCTCTTTTACGTGCGTCACTTGCTGAAGAACAGCAGAAGAAGCACGAGGTCTTGGAGCGCATAGATACGCTTCTTGGCTATCTTGAAGAAGCAGAGCAGGGCTAGGGGGGTGAGGTATGCAAGATTATAACCTCAATCTCCTCGGCTTGAATGTGGCCTTTCGCGCAGAGGTGGATGCTGAACGTGTACACGAAGCAAAAGCCCTTGTGGAAGAAAGATTTGAGAAGCTGCGATCCCACGGGGGGCGCAGTAGTAAAGAGCTGCTGCTGACCTTCTTGGTATTGGGTCTGGCGGACGACTTGTTGCAGTCGCAAAAGCATGTGCACGATGTGCAAAATCGCATTGATGTATTGCTTGCGAAAATAGAGAAAATGGTATAAAGATATATTGTAGTGAACGCAAAGTTTTGCGGCGCAGAGTTTTTACGGATGCTTTTTTGATGAATTTGTATGTAGTGTTTCGCATCATGTAGAGCTCTGAGCCGCCCCTGTATGCTTTGGGCGTGCTGCCCGAATATTTGAAGTATACTCATTGTTTTGCTTGGCAAAATATTGTACCGCGCGCACCTTGCCTTGTGTGAGATGGGCTTGCGTCGTGTAGGTTTTCGCTGTGTTTGCTTTTATGTACAAAATTTCCCTGGAGTGTTTGTGATTGTTGGGCCGGTGCTGACCTTACAAGCATAAAAAATGGGAGCTGATAATACTCGTTGTGAGCATGCCTTCTCGTCAAGGAAGCCTAATACGGGCATGGAGGTTCCCCCCTGGTGACCCAGGTTCTGCATTGCGTCCTTCACACGGCGCTCTGGGGATTTTCCTTTCTTGCAACAGGCCATCGCGTTTCTGTGATAAAAGGCTTTTTCTGAGTTTTACCACGATTATTTTTTGTGTTGCGCCTTCCTTTTTATGGATGAAGAGGGAGCGTGATGCCGTGCTCTTGTATCGGAAAATGGATTTTCCGTTCTCATAGGAGGTTATGGTGTATGGGTGCGATGACATGGGTCATGATGACGCTCGTTGCTTTATTGTGTCTTGGAGCGGGGATGCTTGTGCAAAAGCGCCTCGCTGCAAAGCGGATGGGCGATGCAGACGAGCTTGCCAAACGTATTGTGGAGGAGTCGCGCAAAGAAGCGCAAGCACAAAAAAAAGAAATGCTCCTCCAAGGACAAGATGATCTTTTCAATCAAAAAAAAGAATTAGAAAGTGATTTTAAAGAACGCGAGCGTGACTTAAAAGCCCGCGAACGT
>CAYJGA010000208.1:0-1338 GCA_964369255.1 uncultured Desulfovibrionaceae bacterium | reverse complement strand
TGAAGAGAAGCTTGAAAAGGCCACCACGCGCGAGCGTGAAGTTTTGGCCATAGAAAAGGACTTGGCGCGCAAAGAGCGTGCTCTTATAGAGTCCGAAGAATATCTACAGCTGCGCATTGACGAACAAGAAAAGCGCTTACAAGAAGTTTCCGGCCTGACCATTGAAGAAGCGCGGGCGCGCCTCTTTGAAGACGTAGAGTCGCGTACGCGCCATGAGGCTGCGCGTATGATTCGCGTCATCGAAACGGAAGCAAAAGAAACAGCAGACCGTAAGGCAAAGGAAATTCTCTGCAATGTCATTCAGCGCTATGCCGGCGACTTTGTGAGTGAGCAGACCGTCACCGCGGTGACCCTGCCAAGTGAGGACATGAAGGGACGCATTATTGGCCGTGAAGGGCGAAATATTCGCGCCATCGAGGCCGCCACAGGGGTGGACTTGATTATTGACGACACACCGGAAACAGTCATCCTCTCCGCATATAGCCCCATGCGCCGCCAAATCGCGCGCATGGCTCTTGAACGCCTCATCCAAGACGGGCGCATCCATCCTGCGCGTATTGAAGACATAGTGCAAAAATGCGAGCAAGAATTAGATGTACAAATTCGCGAAATTGGCGAACAAGCAACCTTTGATGCAGGCGTACATGGTATTCATCCGGATATTGTGCGTCTTCTTGGACAGTTGCGCTATCGCACGTCCTTCACACAAAATGTGCTCAATCACTCCCTCGAAGTGTCTGCCCTCTGTGGTATGATGGCGGCAGAGCTTGGGATGGATATAAAAAAGGCAAAGCGTGCGGGATTATTACATGATATTGGCAAGGCTGTTGACCATGAAGTAGAAGGCCCCCATGCCCTCATAGGTGCTGACCTTGCGAAAAAATACAATGAAGGCAAGGATATTATCCATGCCATCGCCGCGCACCACGAAGATCAACGCCCCTCCACATCCCTTGCAGTCCTTGTGCAAGCAGCGGATTCGCTTTCCGGCGCACGTCCCGGAGCGCGGAAGGAATTGCTTGAAAATTATGTGAAAAGGCTTGAAGACTTGGAAGGTATCGCCACATCCTTTGACGGCGTTGCCAAGGCCTATGCCATTCAAGCGGGTCGTGAAATCCGTGTTATGGTCAATTCTGAAAATGTGGACGATGACACGACCTATGTGCTCTGTAAGGATATTGCGGACAAGATTGAAAAGAATATGACATATCCCGGGCAAATTCGAGTCACAGTTATTCGCGAGCGCCGCGCTGTAGGTTTTGCTAAATAATTTAAAGGCTGTGTCTAAATAAAGAGATTTTTTTGAAGGGGGTTTGGGGGAAAGCTTTTTTTGTTTTT
>CAYJGA010000207.1:0-4230 GCA_964369255.1 uncultured Desulfovibrionaceae bacterium | reverse complement strand
GATAATGTTCGATTTATGGTCAAAAAGAATAGCACGAGAAGACGTGGTTCCCTGATCCAAGGCAAGAATATACTTCGCACTCATAACATCAAACTCCCTGAGAATATCTCAATTAAAAAAAGTTAATTTTGCAATTTTTTCGTACAACAAAAAGACTAGATAGCGCCCGTCAACTTACCAACACCAAAGGCCAGCAATGCGCCCACAAGAGGAGCAACCACAGGAACCCACGCATAACCCCAGTTAGAGTCGCCCTTTCCATGGATAGGCAAGACAAAGTGGGCAATACGCGGCCCAAGGTCACGCGCAGGATTGATGGCATAACCCGTAGGTCCACCAAAAGAAAGACCCAATGCCCACACAAGCACAGCGACCATATAGGGGCCATATCCGGGAGGCAGCGAGCCATTATTCTTGTGGAATATCACGAAAATGCCAAAAACCAGCAAGAATGTGCCAATAACTTCGCACAAGAAGTTTGCAGGCTTTCTGTCAATGGCAGGCCCTGTGCTGAACACGGCAAGCTTTGCGCCTGCATCTTCTGTGGCTTCCCAATGTGGCAAATACGCAAGCCATACAAGAACACCGCCGGCAAAAGCGCCGGCTAATTGTGCCAACATGGTCACGAGAGCATGGCCGGGAGAATACACGCCAAGCATGGTTTTTGCGAGGGTCACTGCGGGATTTAAGTCTGCCTGAGGCGCACCTAATGCCACCGCCGTGTATACACCCATCATGACACCAAAAGCCCAGCCGGCTGTGATACATATCCAGCCGCCGCCATACGCTTTAGAGTCCTTCAAAATGCAGCACGCAACAACGCCGGCACCAAAGGCCAGCAAGATCATGGTTCCCATAAATTCGCCAAGCAAATTTGTCATAACAATCCTCACAAAAGGCGGGCACAATTACGCAAAAAAAAGCCCCCACGAAGAACAAGAAGCCCCTTTCTTGCCCTTTACGTGACAGTCTATACCATATTACTGACTTAACCCGTAGCATATTGCACACTTTTCGGCAAGTTTTTTCTAGAGAAAAAGAATAGACTGTTTTTACGATGGCGGGGACGTAGCAAATTCGAAGAAAAAAGAAGGAAAAAAGACTGGAAAAATAAATAAAAATTACAAAAAATAAGATTTCAAATAACAAAAAAAGCACCGTAGCAGTCCACCGCCAACATTTTGGCAGACAGACAGTTACAGTGCTATCGGTCTCAAAAGAAAGACAGAGGAAACCGTCAGCGCTTTTGAAAATTCCCTATCAAGGTCGCCGCCTGAGACATGGCTTGCTGATAGCCCGCAAGACGCTTACCCTCTTTGCGCGAACGCTGCAAGGCGCCTCGGCTTGTCGCTTGCTTTTGCGTTGCCACATCCAAAAGGCGCTGCTGCATATCACGCATTTTCTCCAAGCGCGCGCGATATGCGTCCTTATCGGCCTCCGTGCGCGCTTCCCATGCCTGCGTAAGAAGCCAATCTCGACGCTCCGCAAACGCCGTCGCGCCGTCGAAGTCGTCCCGCTCCAAGGCCTCAAGCTCTTGCTCGCCCAATTTCAAAGCAGCGTCCACAAATGCAGCAGATGATGGCATAGTCGTATCCTTATTATACGAGCAGAGGATGCCGCGACTCTGTGGCGATATGTTTTACATACCAAATCCACGCAGCAGCACCCTCAACTCTCTTTATATTGCGCCCGCAAAGGAGCCTGTCCGGCACTTACTGGCGGACAATCTTCTCTGCCTCTATCTGGAAGGAAGATATGAGAACTTCCCAACCTTCGACCACGGGCAAAAATTCATATTCCAACAAATCGGACAATAAAATCCAATCTTCGCTCTCAAGAACGTCCGTCATTTCGGCAAGCAGCGCAGAAAATTTTGCATGGCTTTCTATGAACGCCTTATCGTCATGCAAAGACAAATGCGAAGACAAGGCTCCGAGCATACCCATGAAATCACGAGTCACATCGAGCAAATCTTGAAACAGCTCAAGTGCTTCTGCGTCGTCGGCCTTGCGGAACATCTCTGCAATATGCTTGCTGCCGCTCGCCATCATCTGCACAACCTTCGTCATTTCGCCGATGATGTCGCTTGTCATTTGATCAGAAGATACAGAACGCACTTCCACGCTTTCGATGAAATCTGTGTTAATATCCTCTGCTTGGTGAGGATAAATTTCCGTGAATTGCTCTTTGTTCACGAAAACATCCGTCACAATTCTGTCCTTCATGCAATCTGCATCTACCAGATTCAATAAAAGCTCTTCAAGGTTGCTGAAGTTCTTCAGTTGCAATTCGCTCTGGTGACCGTCGATAATAATCATAAGTTCCCTCCTCAAAAAAACGTACAAAATGTTCCCAGCAATAGTGCCTGTCTGAAACAAGCAAAAAACATGCCAGAGATTTGCATCGCGACTGCCCAAAACGTGTCCCAAGGCGGTCTCAACGGCCTGTCAAGGTCGCCTCGAACTTGCCTGAGCACATCGTGAGCCTGCTCTATCCGCCCGCAAATGTCTCGGCACCCACAGCCTCGCTCCAAGAATGCATAACATCCCGAAACAAAACAATAAAAGCACGCAAAGCCACAAGGTCAGCCCCATATTGCTGCGTGATATGCTTCCAAATATATGCAAACAAACTCAAATCGCGGCTCTCTTCAAAGAGCGCCTGAATACGATTGCTCGTATGCATAATGCGCGACCCGGCCTCCGCGTGCGGTCGACGCTCAAATAACAACAACTGGCCTTCAAGAAGGCTGAGTAGCGTCGCCGATTGGCTCAAGTCAGCGGCTAAATCCTGTCTTAGTGTGACAGGAAAGTTGTCCGGCACGCTGTAGGGCGCCGAAAAAGTGCTGTCAAAAATGCGACGATAAAAATGCTTCTGCATCTGAAGCCAAAGAGTGCGCTCCTCGTTCTCATGTCCCGAAAGACTTTCCACCGCTGCAAATCCTTCCGCATCCTGCACAGTGTGCCACACGCGCACAATATCTTGTGGATACTGCGGCCACACACTATGCTGTATATAATGGTCTACAAGATAAAATACGGCCTCATGCGGGATATGACCAAGACAGGCCTGCGTGTCCTTCAGGGAAAGCTCATTGCCTTGACCTTGGTCGCGCGTCACGCACGCGTCTTGAAAGTTACAAGGATGACACGCAAGCGCAGGTTCAAGACAGCAGCAGCCCGGCAAGTAGGGGCCGGTATCGCACGCTTGCGCCGTAGCCAAGAATATGGCTAATACAGGGACACAAAGGCCGGCGGCAAGGTGCATTGTACCTGTATCATTTGTCACAAGCAATCGAGTTTCTTGCAAGAGAGCGGCTAAAAGGAGGATGTCTGTGCGACCGATGGCATTGATATGGGGTGGGGGAGGCGTGTCGCTCTCGCACAAGCGAAGCGCCGCTGCGGCGTATTGTTCACCTAACTCGTGTTCAGCCGCTGTCCCAAGAAGGATGGGGCACAAAGCGTGGCGTTCCCACAGCAAACGCGCAAGCGCAGCAAACGCTTCCACAGGCCATTGCCGTCTTGCGTCGCTCGCTCCAAGCTGAAAGGACACAAAGCCCTTCACGGAAGCGACATCGACAGCACTTTGCGCCAAAGCGTTGCGCACAAAGCGTTGCGCTTGTGTCTGTGTTTGTGTCGGTGCTTGGGCTGGTTCGCTCGAATTTTGCAAGCCCCACAGGGGCGGATCGTGCGCCACGCCTGCCATGGCGCGGAATATGTCCACAAGATTAAAGGGGCAGGCGCGCCGCTGTGCGCTTGCCGCTTGTAAAAACATGGACCAAATATCACCCGTTTCTCCATAGCCATCCTCGTCGAGGGCGAAGCCCTTCAAAGGCACCCCGCCGGCTGCAAGAGAAATGCGCAGGGACAAAAGTCGTGCTCCCAATGTTGCTGTGGTATTAAATATTTTGTCCACAGGAAATTGACTCGTAAGTTCAGTGAGCATGTCATCAAGAGTCTGCACGGCTTCGCGCCAGTCGCTCTCAAGCTTTGCCAAAAAACTACTGCCGGGCACCGCGCACACATATGTCAGACCGCGCAGCAACTTCGTCGCGGGGGCGAAGTTTTGCAAGCATACAAGCCCGACATTATGCCCTTGCGCCTGTAAACCCAGAATGACAGGTTGCATTTGCAGCAAATCGCCAAAACGCGTCAAATTCACCAGAAGAATATTCATGAATGCCTTTCTTTACGACCTCATTCCGATGTGTTTTTTTGAAAGGGGTTTGGG
>CAYJGA010000206.1:0-4244 GCA_964369255.1 uncultured Desulfovibrionaceae bacterium | reverse complement strand
GTATGTGTGTACCACATTACCATCTACATCCACGTCAACGCGCTTGTTCCAGCCGGTATGTAGTATAACGTCTTCTTCAGCCCAGTATTGCACGTTTATGGTGGCACTGCCTGCCGTAGCACTGTCGCCAATCTCAAGGTTGGAGCCAAGGGTCAGGGTGTTCACACCATAAGCGCCGACATTAAGAGTCAGCCTTGCATTATTCGCTATGCTCCCTGTTCCTGTGCTACTGTCTCCCAAAAAGAGCCTATCCATACCGTAGCCAAGGAAAATTTGAGCAGCTGTACCGGAAAGATTTTTCACAGTCACAGTGTCGTCGCCGTCAGAGCTATTGCTGATACCTATCCTCACCGTCCCACCGGACAATGTGTCTATGGTGATAGTGTCGGCTCCGTCACCGCCGTCCACCGTACCGCCGGTCATGGAGCCTATCGTCACCATGTCGTCACCATCGCCAAGGTTCAGGGAGTCGCCGTCAAGGGTATAGTCAGCGCCTGCGGCAGTGAGCGTTGTTCCCGCACCGCTGAAGGTTGTTGCGCTGATGGTGTCCACATTGACATCGCTGCCCGTAAGGTAGAGGGTGATGGTGGTGTTGTACTCGGACGAATATTGTGCAATTTTCACCTGTTGTCCGGGCGCCAAAGTATTGATATAGTCTTGCAATGCTTGCGAAGCTTGAAGCTTACCGTCGGCTATGGTGCCCACAGGGCTTGTAAATGTCACCGTCGTATAGTCTCCTATATCGGAAGGAGTGCGGGATTCCATCGCCTGATACATACTGCCGCCCTCTGTGGGGATGGCGGTTTCTGTTGCGGTAAAAGCTATGCCGGCGGCATCAATTATGGTGACGGAAATGTCTTGTGAAACCACGGCATCGTGTTCGTCACGCACATAGACAGTAAAGTTCTCTGTGGTACCGCCGGCGCCGATATTTGTGGCATTACTATTCAGCGTATAGGTATAGGTGCCGTCGGTGTTCAAGGTAAATTTGCCATACGTGCCCGTCACAGTCATGTCCGTGCTGAACGTGCCGCCTTGCAAAGAGGTACCGTAGGTTAATCTGTGGTTGGCATCCACATCACCGGCGGTGGCCGTTCCGGTGGCGCTTTCTATGCTGCCTTGGGTCACTGTCAAAGCCGCATTGTCTACAGAGAGTGTGGGCGCGTCGTTGGTGCCTGTGATATTCACGACAATTTCTACGTTGATCATGCCGCCATTGCCGTCGGTCACTTGTACGATAATACTGTCTTGTACCGACTCGCCCTTGGTAAGGGCATTGGTGGCGGCCTTGGTATTGGCAAGGGTGTAGGTATAGGTACCGTCTGCCGCAATGGTCAAGGAGCCGTAGGTGCCTTGCTTGTTCGTCGCGGATGCAAAGGCGAGGCGGTCACCGTCCGCGTCGGTGGCGATGGAGGCCACGTCAAGGGTGCCGCTGAGGGTCGGTGTGCCGGCAAATGCGGCGTTGGGGTCTGTCGTGCCCTGAACACCTGATTCCACAGCAGTGCCCTCAAAAATCACAGGCTCGTTCGGCTTCACAAGCACGGGTGCGTCGTTCCGACCGTTGACGGTGATGCTGATGCTTTGTTCTGTATACGCATTGTGAGGGTCGGTGATGCGGATGGTAAAGCTGTCTTTTTCTATGACACCGCCGCCCAAGGCTTCTACCTTGTCCCGTTGGTCAGCGGTGGCACCGAGGGTATAGGTATAGGCGCCTGTGGAACCATTGATAACAATATTGCCATAGGTTCCTTCAAAAGTCACATCTTCCCCCGCCGCACGTGCGACAACGCTTTCGCAACTAAGCTTTTGATGTACAAGGCCGTTTTCGCCGGCATCGGGGTCTGTGGCGGTGATGGTGCCTTTGGCTGTGAGCGTGCCGCCCGCCGTGACGCTGCCCGTGGCCGGCGCAATGCGTATGATCGGCGCATCGTTGGTACCTGCGATTTGGACGGTGACAACCTGCTCTGCCGTACCGCCCCGCCCGTCAGACACTTCCACAATAAATCTGTCCACAAGGGGCGTGCTGCTTGTGGTCAATGCGTTGACGGTGGCATGGTTGTCGTTCAGCGTGTATTCGTAGGTATTGCCGTTGAAGGTGACAGTGCCATATTGCGGCGCTGCCCCGCTTTTGAGGGCATAGCTTAAGGTGTCGCCGTCTGCATCCGTGGCGGAGACACTGCCGCCGGCGGGTTGACCGACAACGGGCGTACTGCCGTCCGCGCCAACGCCCGCTTCAGTGGTGCTTAAGAAGGCTTCGGGGTCGCTCACCTTGGGCGCTATATTTCCGGAAAGATTTGTAAAAGTGACAGTATAGCCGTGAAATGTATATGCATCGACGTCGGCTGTCACAATTTGGCGCGTGTTGCCTATGTAGAGCTGGTCTGTGTCCGTATTAAAGTTGTCGATGGTCACAAAGCCGGAACCTGTGTCGCTCAAATGAACTGTGTCTGCGTGTCCGTCATGAGCGCTGCCGCTGCTGTCTGTGCCTACGCCGCCTGTGCCTACGCCGCCTGTGCCCACGCCGCCTGTGCCTACATTGATAACAGCGCCTTCGGTGTCGGAAAAGGTTGTGACCGTGACGCTGTCTGCTCCTGCCCCTGCGTCAATGAAGCTGCCGTGGTGCATGGTGCCGCCGACGATGATGGTGTCGTCGCCGCCGCCTGTGGCGCTTGCGCCGTCGCCGTAGATAGTGGTGCTCGTGCCCGCGCTGTCGCCCATATCACCCTTGATTTCAATGACGTCGTCACCCCATGCCGCGACTGTGGCATGAACCACGCCGCCCACATCGCCGCTGATGGTGGAATTGACAAAGTTTTCGTTGACGGTGATGGTATCATTGCCACAGTGGACGGTGCCGCCTGTGACGGTCTTCACGTCGCCGTAAATACTGTTGCCGCCGGTTTTGGCGGCAAGGGAGAAGGTGTCGTCGCCAGCGTGTAATATGCCGCCGGACATGCCGGCGGCGTCGCCCACAAGGGTTCCGTCCGACATGTTTTTTGCCGTGATGGTGTCATTTGCCCCATGCACCTCACCGCCGCTCATGGTATTTATGTCGCCTGAGACGGTGATGGGAGTCGTGATGTCGTTTTTTACTGTAATATGTTGAATACCTGCGCTAAATGCCGCGGGCACATCATCCTCGCCATCGGCAAAATAATCGACATCGCCGTCAATTTCCACATAAGCGCTCGGTTTGTGAGAAGGCGTCGGTGTTGGGAGGGACAAGTCGTCTGACGTTGCAGAGTCCGGTCTGTCAGCTCTCGGCGCGTCGGGAACACTTATTTCCACGTCAAAGCCCGCATTTTCCAAGGCCTCGGCGAGGAGTGCGGCATTGCGTCCGGTTAAGGCGGAGGATTCGAGCATGATGACGGTGGGATCGGAGCCGGTTTCTTCATCGAGGGTGCTTTCTTCGTCTTGGGCGCTGCGTTCGTCCTCGCTCCCCGACCCGTCGTCGTCCTCGGGGCCTGAGGCGTCGCCTTCAAGAGCTTCTTCATTCTCAGTGGAGAGAACAGCCTGTACTTGCTGCACTATGTTCTCCACTTCTTGCAGCGTGAACATGCGCGGCACGATGCTGCCCTCACCGTCCGTGCCGATAAAGGCGCCTTGATTGGGCGAAGCCATGGAAAACTGATTGCCCGTGTGGGTGGTGAGTACAAGGTTATGGTTTTGGTCAATGGCAAGGAGGATGATTTCGCCCGTGTCATTGGCGTTCACCTTGTAAATAAAGTCCGTACCGCGGATGCCCACGGTGGCCTGAGGCGTGATGAGTTTGAAGGCATCGGGATTGTGCTCCACCACCTTACCGCTGATGGTGCGCATGATACCATGAGCCAAGTCCACCACAAAGGAGGGCGCTTCTTGCGCGTTGTAGGCAAAGTCCTTGATGCTCATGATGGTGTGGGGACTGAGCATGGCCACACTGCCGTCGTCAAAAGACAATTCCACGGGCGTCGTATGCGTCTTTATGGTGTCCGCTTCAAGAAGCACAGCGCCTTGTTGCAATGCAATTTCTTGTCCATTGCGCTCCACAGTGACAGTACCCTGAGCCTTTGAAATAACAGCTGCTTGCGTCATAGCTTTTTCTTCGCCCTTTTATGTGTGTTTTTGCTTGTACAAGTCGGTATTCCATCTGTGCACATGCCCAATCATGAGTCATACGTCTCACATTCTACGAATACTACCATAGCATGCCCTATCTACTCTGAAAAGGCAAGAACTCATATGAGAGAATCGATACTTCTGCC
>CAYJGA010000205.1:0-4247 GCA_964369255.1 uncultured Desulfovibrionaceae bacterium | reverse complement strand
CCCCAAACCCCTTTCAAAAAAACAAATCGGCATGACGTGAGCAGGGGAGTATGACGTATGAAACAGTTTCTTGTGCTACAGCTGGCGCGTTTTGGCGACCTTGTACAGACAAAGCGGCTCATAAAGACGCTGCAAGCGCGCGGGCAAGTCCATATTTGCGTGGATACGTCTCTGAAAGACTTAGCACAATTATTGTATCCTCATGCAATTATCCATACTATCACAGCCCATGGCGCTGCGTGGCAAAATATTCAGATATACGACGCAGTGCGCGAGCTTGCTTCGCTTGATGTATGTGCTGTGTATAACCTCAATCATTCTCCTATGAATCGCGCCCTTGCACGTCTTTTTCCGCCGGAAATTGTCAGCGGCTATTGCATGGATGGGGGACAAATTCTTGTGTCGTCGTGGGTGCAAAAAGCTTTTCGCTGGACACAGCACAGGCCTTCAAGCACTCTCAATCTTGTGGACTTTTGGGCATATTTTGACCCGCTTCCCTGTGCTCCCGATGAGGTTAATCCTGTCGCACAAGGACAGGGGCGAGGCATTGGCGTCGTACTTGCGGGGCGTGAATCACGGCGCTCCCTTCCGCCCATGGTGCTTGCGCAAGTGGTTCGTGTCCTTTTTGAGGCGCAAGGCGGCGTTCCTGTGTACTTGTTTGGAACAGCTGCCGAAGAACCGGTGTCGCGCAGGCTTCTCCGACATTTGCCCGCATCCGTTCAAGCGCAGACACACAATGTATGCGGCAAAACGTCGTGGGCAGGCCTTATTGATGCAGTGACAGGCCTTGATGTGCTTTTAAGCCCCGATACGGGAACCATGCACTTGGGCGCACACCTTGGTGTCCCTGTGTGTGCCTTTTTCTTGTCTTCAGCGTGGTGTCATGAGACAGGCCCCTATGGCGCAGGACACAGCGTGTGGCAATCTGCTTACGCGTGCGCGCCATGCCTTGAATCGCACCCGTGCACCATCCATACGAAGTGCCTTGAAGCGTTTAGCTCCACAGATTTTTGCGCACCATCACTGCCTTTGCCCAAGGCAATATAAGCCTCGCTCGGCAAGCTTTACCGGAATTTCTCACATTGCAAACATCCTACCTCGACGCACTTGGCAGTGCGTGGCGTACGGAACTTGGACATGACGGACATGCTGCGCGAAGGCACGCCTTGCGTGCGGTTGTCGCAGAATACTGCCATGCACCCTTGCACGATACACAGGTTTTGAACGACGGCGTTCATACCTTCTATGAAGAAAAAGACTGGATGCTTGAGAACAGCATGGTGCCCATGTCAGCACTCATGCCTCTTGTGTCTTCAGATATGTCAAATCCATATATGTCAAATGACGACGAATAAATGAGGTCAAGCATGTCGGCACAGCCTTTGCGTATTCTTGTGGTACTTCCATTTTATGGCGGATCCTTGCCTGTGGGCAATTTTTGTGTTCAAGCTTTGCAAAGCCTCGGACACCATGTAGATGTTTTTGACGCGCCACAATTCCACACGGCCTTTCAAGGATTAAAAGGGCTCAACGTCTCTTCAGAACACTTGGCACAACTTGAAGACGGCTTTTTGCAGGTCATTTCAAAGGCTATTCTTGCAAAGGTAGACAGTTTTGATCCTGATATGGTTCTCGCCCTTGCACAAGCGCCCGTGAGTCGCCAGCTCTTGCGTCGCTTGCAGAAAATGAATATACCCACTGCCATGTGGTTCGTGGAAGACCATAAGATTTTCACGTATTGGCGTGCCTTTGCTCCTCTTTTTGATGTCTTTGCCGTCATTCAAAAGGAACCGTTCCTCTCACTCTTGGCAGAAGTAGGGCAAAAAAAATCGCTCTACTTACCCATGGCGGCTTTGTCTCAGTTTCATGCACCTCAAACACTCTCGCCCGCTGAACAAAAAAATTATGGCGCCGACATCGCCTTTATGGGCGCAGGTTATCCCAACAGGCGCTTGGCTTTTAGGAAATTAGCACAAAAGAATTTTAAAATCTGGGGAACAGAGTGGAGCGGCGACGCCGTCCTCGCCCCCTATGTGCAAGCGCAAGGGGCGCGTATGACTCCGGAGCAAACGGTTAAAATCTATAATGCAACAAAAATAAACATTAACTTACATTCAAGCATTCAATCCAAGGAACTTGTCCCCAAGGGGGATTTTGTCAATCCTCGCACCTTTGAACTCGCTGCCATCGGCGCATTCCAGCTTGTAGACAAGCGCGACCTTATGTCAGAACTCTTTCCGGAAGGCACACTGGCAACATTTGCTACAATCGACGAGATGGTTGAGCGCGCGCACTATTACCTTGCACATCCGGAAGAGCGCGCCGCCATGGCAAGCACCGCCCGCGCCCATGTGCTGGCACATCATACATATGAACATCGTATGGCAACACTTATTGAGCATATGCAAAAAATGTGTACATTCCGCAAACGTAGCCAAGCAGAAGCCATTTATGAAAGTTTGCCGGAGCATTTGTCAGAAAGCATACGTACAGAACTTGCGACCCTGCTCGACGACTTGCGCCTTCCTGCTGATGCGTCCTTTGAAAGCGTCACACGGCGCATTCAAGAGCGCCAAGGAAAACTCAGTGCGACAGAAGCAAGCCTTCTCTTTTTGGACGCATGGCGCAAGCAATACAGTAAATAAGTAAGCATGTATACTTTTGAAAAATACGAGGACATAAACTATGCGTCTCTATATGATTGATGAACTCGCAGAGGACATTCCCACAAAATTGCACAAAACATTGCAGGATATGGAACTTCAAAGCGCGCTTCCGGGTGTGTATTGGCTCCCTGTCCCCACGCATTTGTACAGCGCCCTCCAGCAAGAGCATCACAAAGAATGCGGCCCCTATGTGATGGCACTCGAAGTAGAGGCCGACAGTGTGCGCCTTGAATTGCTTGTCCGCGGTCAAGGGGTGCTGCATTGTTCGTGTGTTGGCTATGCGACACCAGAGCTTGAACAACATATGATGCGCTCTGTTGACGAGCTCGTGGAATGTCGATAGGCTTGTAGAATGTTGACCTATCCGGTTGCCCCTGCCTCCATACATACACAACCCACCTCCACAAAAGTGCTGATACACAATATGGAGCGCTTTTTTAAAAGCACACTGCAAATTCCCTTAGAGAAGACGCACTTTCTCCTCGCCGTTTCAGGGGGGGCAGATTCCGTGGCGCTCTTGTGTTGCTTTCTTTGGCTTCAAGAATTGAATGTACACAGTCATATACGGATTTCTGTCGTACACCTTGACCACGCCCTGCGCGAGGAAAGCGCAGACGAAGCAAGAGCCGTGTCCGCCCTGTGTGATGCATGGGGTATCCCGTGTTTTACTCGTCGCATAGATATTAAAGCACGCGTTTCCGCACATAGTCCGCCTGAGCGTGATGATGATAATGATAAAGAATTATGCGCGCTTGAAGAAAATGCGCGGGCAGCGCGGTACACATGGTTTGAAGAGTGTCGCATGACATGCGGCGCCCAATGGACTGTACTCGCGCACCATGTAGGCGACTTGCAAGAAGATGTGCTCATGCGCCTTGTGCGAGGGGCAGCATGGCCTGCTCTCGGGGGGATGACTGCGCTTGATGCGCAGCGTCATATACTTCGTCCGCTGCTTTTGCACAAACCGGAGGAGCTACGACACGCTCTTTGCGCCGCACACATGACATGGATAGAGGACGCAAGCAATACGGATACGCGTTTTTTTCGCAACCGCATTCGTCATGATGTCGTGCCCCTACTCCATGAAAAAAACACCTCCTTTTCTCAGAATATCGCAACACTCTGGCAGCTGTCCCGCGCGGACAAAGAACATTGGGATGCGACCCTTAATGACATATGTAAAAAGCATAATATTTGTTGCATCCATGAGAAAAGCGCAACGCGCGTCCATATTCCTGCAAATGCGCTCAAGGATGCGAGCGAAGCCACACGTCTGCGCCTCTATGTGCATGCCATGAAGCTGCTTGTGCCACACACACAAGCACGCGCACAAACACTTTTTCAGCTCGAGAGGGCATTCACCGAAGGCCGCGGCGGTGTGACATTTCAGCTCCCCAATAAAATACAAGCACATCTGAAAAAGCGCGCTGTGACTTTTTTGCGCCCACGGCATTCTGATTGTGTGAATTATTCTCAATAGTGCTTGCCAAATACTCTTGAGACAGTTTGAAGGTTCACAGTAAAAAAACACGTGGCTTTTTTCATTAAAAAGCGCCAACTACCTAGTTAAACAGATGGTTT